>JACPBJ010000050.1 GCA_016180375.1 Nitrososphaerota archaeon
TTGCATAATCTGGTTGACAGCTCTCCTCATGGCTTATACCTCCACCACGATATCTTTGTTACACACTCGTTATGGAATTTGCACTATGTTTTCCGGCATATGCCCTGACAGAGCCTTCCCGATGTTTCTTACGCAGAAGCCACTGCGTGTAAACCACTCATCCGAATCTGGATTCGATCTCCCGCCCGCTACATGTGGTGTAAGTACAACATTTGGTAGGGTGATCAATGGGCTGTCCGTTGCTAAGGGCTCCCTGCCGAACACATCTAAACCCGCTCCGCTTATCTTGCCAGTTTGAAGGGACCATACAAGGGCTTTCTCTTCGACTAGGTCACCACGAGAGACATTGATCAGCAAAGCGTCTTTTTTCATCGAATTCGAAGAGATGGCTGATGTAAAGCTATTGCAGATGGCAGAAAAATTAACCTATCCTCTTCTTGAGGCCAAGCATCTCACAGTTCTTATCTCGAACTTGATTTTCAGCCAACCTATCAGGAGTCCTACACATACCGCATAGCGCGCCAATAACGGTTCTTGTTGCACGCGCACTCTAGCTCCTCACTAACCAGTTCTAGCTATGTATCTTGATTGAATGCCTCTGCCAGATCTTAGCGCGCTACAGAATCTCTTTCTATGTGAAAAGGATCATTCTTCTATAATGCCTATTTTGATCTTCCCTCCCATAGAATTCATGGTGAAGTGCTGCTACTACGAAAAGGAGACAAAGGAAAAGACCATGGTTCTCTGCACTATTAGTGAGTGTCCAGATCTTCCTGGTTGGATGAGAATCAGCGTAGTAGATGGCCCTATCATTAAATTCGACTCTCCGCAAGGAATTGATGTTGAATTCTTTAGGGGTGAGCCTGTTCAAGGCGACTTCTGCCCGACTTAGCTGGAATTCAAGCAAGAACCAATGAGCGCGCGCTGAATCCCACAAGAAATTCAAACAGAAATATTCGCTGAACTTTCCTCTTCCCAGCGACCCAACCAAAGAAGTCACCAAGGCTTATGGCATATACAAGCTAAAGAACTTGTATGGTCTAAAGCACAGGGGAATAGAAAGATCAACATTTGTAATTGATGAAGAAGGTAACATTGCAAAGATTTGGAGGAAGGTTAAGGTTGATGATCACAGGGACGAAGTATTGCAGGCCCTTGAAAGTTTGTCCTGAAAATGTGAAAGTTTTTCTCTAACTTCATGATTATTGCTTAGCCATGAAGATCGTTCCTATACTCGGAGCGGCAGTTATTGTGGGTCTTCTGCTACAGATATATCTCGGTTTCTCGACTGCTGGCGGAGCCCTAGGCCAATCCATCCATATTGCGACGGGGTTTGTCGGTCTAGCCGTTGCAGTTGCATTTGTCGTGCTAGCATTAAGGAGCAAAACAGCTACCAAAGCTTCCAAGATTACGATGATAGTCTTCCTAATTCTGGTGCTAGCACAAGCTTGGTTAGGATTTAGCGTGGTGACAGGATCTGGCAGACTAGCAACATCGCATACGTATACAGGGATCGCGGTTCTCATAGTGGCACTTGTAGCAGCGGGAATTACAGCAAGGAGAAAGCCTCCTCAACAGCCGAGCTCGTAACTCCAGAATACCTTTTAGCAGTTACCAATTTACAAAGCTATAAAGTGGGTCACTAGGCAGAACGCCAAGGTAGACCGAATTGCCTGTCCTTGGCTCATAAAGAGGTTCGTAGACAAAGAAGCGAAGCGCACGCCAGAGAATTGTGGCCATGTAGGAAAACGTGGAGTGGTGATTTAACGAACCGGTGGGGATCCCATCCCCCGCATTACTATCAAAATTGTTATCCTTTCAACTTGTGTTAACGTTTGAATCGAACTGTTGTAGGATTGAAGAATTTCTAAACTGGTAGGCAAAATAACCCAGATTAATTCTACCAAAGACACAATTATTAATCGGCAATTTTGCGAGTAGGCTAAGCTTGGCAACTGCATCTAGCCTCGGCTTTCCATTATGGCAGATACTACTCCTGCTAGGCTTGGCTATAACAACATCGATTCTTTTTGAAACGACTCGCATAAGGTTCAGACGAAGACACGATATTTTCTTCGCCTACTTTGTATTGAGCTGGGTATTTTGGACGGTCCCGGTAATAATTTTCAGATCTACACTCCCGCCAGACTCGGCTATCAGCCTTCCCTCATTCGCCGCTCCATTTCATGCCGTGTTAGGCTATCATTTTGCACTTCATTTCATAGGCTCTAAAAGGAGCGTCTTACAGAATCTGGTACTGCTTGTCGGTTACGTCACGGCACCCTTTTTCATTGGAGTTGTCTTGGTAAGCCAGAGTTTAATTGACATCGTGGCTGCAGGCGTGCCTGCCGGACTTTTTACTATCATAGGTTCTTCATCGTTACCATTTCTCTTTCAGACCTTTTTCGCGCTTCTGCCCGTACTTGCGATTTTCAGGCACTATCGTTTCCAGCCGTCTGCTGTAGTGAAGAGCCAAGCGCGATATATTTTGGTAGGCTTTATCGTCATACTTGCAAGCCGTACCATCAATTCGATTCTGGGAGTCGAGCCAGCAGTGAATCCAATTCTGGTGCCGATAGGTATGACAATAACACTGGTGGGCTTGAAGAAGAATGGCTGTAGAACTGTTACTCCAGTGGCTGAGACGCAATCGATCACGCCAATTAAACATGCCTTTAAACCTAGCACATCCTATCTGGCAATAGAAGATGACTCATCCCCGTCATTTCTAACCTTTTCAGACCTAGTTCATCATGGATATTATGGGCTATGCATAACGCGCATCATTCCCGACACGATTCGTGGGGCATATCAGTTGGAAACAACGCCAATCCTGTTGTTGATTAATACAAGCGCCGAAGAGACCATACATCCACGCGACCTCGCAGGTCTGTATTCGACCGTGCAAGGCTTTCTGCGTGAGAAAGAACAGGCACTCGTGCTTCTACATGGCATAGAATTCTTGGTCTCTGTGAATGGCTTCGAACCTGTGTTGCAATTGATTAGGAAACTCAAGAACCTTGTCTCGCAGAGGCGTGCCATCCTAATCCTAACT
>JACPBJ010000130.1 GCA_016180375.1 Nitrososphaerota archaeon
GAGATGATGCCAGCAGAGATCAAGGCTCTCTTTCTTGCAGGCACGCCCTCTTCATCATAAAGATAGAAACCCATAGAATGTGGGAGCGTAGGATCATCACTCACAAAAGCCTGCTCGCTGCCAATCTTGTACCCGATGTCTTTCGAAGAAAGGTAAGATTCACCTGCTTGCGCGCCCTCTCTACCTAGAATTCTATCAGCCTCTCCGGGATGACCGCAAGATTCGTGCGAAACCAGCCCAGAAACATCTGGCCCGAGAACAACGTCAACAGTGTCGGTCGGGGGCTTCTTTTCCGCTTTTAGAACATCGGCCATCTCCTCAGCGGTCTTGGGGACATATTCGAAGAGGTTGAACCTCCCAAGAACCTCCCACCCTCCAGATTCTCCCAGTTGAGCATAGCCAGATGGAATAGTTACCGTTGAAACCTTGGCATTGTATTTCGCTGCCAAGATGCTGTGAAATTGAAGCCTCGGAACTCTGCTCCTTAGGCTAGTTCCATCGCTGTTTACATATGCTCTCTCTACAAGCATGGTTCTCAAGAAGAATAGCCTGTTAGGAAATTCGACGCCCTTCTTCCCATCCTTTATCGATGAGTCAAGTTCTTTCAGAACCTTTGTCAGCTCTTCAATCCCGACATTCTCAATGTTCTTTTGCTCTGGCGCTCCCCATCTTGCCTGCTGAGCCTTTTCTTTGGAAAGCCCTGTTTTCTGCCTCGTGAACTTTATTGAGCTCTTTGCCCTCTTTATGGCGCCGTCGACAAGACTCTTTATCGAATCTTCTGTCAAAATGTTGGTAGCGGCAAATGCCAATGCCCCATCGACAAGCACCCTAATTCCAATTCCAAAAGCATCCCCGATTATTGCGGGTTCAGGGCTGCCATTCCTCAAAATAGCCTCAGATTCCCAGTCTCTCTGAAGCCTGGCCTCAGCATATTGCGCGCCGAGAACCCTTGCTCTGTCAACTGCAAGGTGTATCAGATTCTCGTCCATTTTGCCCATGCCTCCCTTGTTTCGCTTATAGGTATATCCTATTTTTCTGAGCTCTTGCCTTTCACATATTTGGCGAACTTTTTGTCATTGATCTTCATCTTGCCATAGTAGCCTTCTGCAAGATCGAGTCCCAGAGCAAGCGAAATCTTCACAACATAAATGAATACATCGACCAATTCTTCCTTCAAGCCTTCATAAGTTTCAGAATTTGGAAGTTCTCCTGTTGATTCATAATGCCTCATCGCCTTTTTTAGTATGTTTGCAAATTCTCCAACCTCTCCAGCCAAGGCTATCGTGCCGTGCTGTAGGAACCTCATTCTTTCCTCCTCGTTTGCTGGAGAGCTCCAGTCCCAGCCTCTCATTCTGTCGAACTTCTTCTGGAACTCGAAAATTTCTTTCATTGAGTCTTTCAAATCGTCGATGCAAAAATTGCCCAAGTTTTTAATAGTTGCCAAATCCATTTGAAAACATTTGCTTTCAGCTGCAATATTCGACCTTGACGGGACATTAGTAGATGTCCATTTTGATGGTTTGGCAGCGAAAAGAGCGATGATCACAAAAATGTCGCAAATGGGAATCGATGTTTCAGGAGTTCAAGAAACTCAGTCTGCTCAGGCAATACTTGACAGGGTTCCGAATGGTAGTAATGTTTCAGCCGATGAAATAAGGATGGAGATGTATCGTATCCTCGACCATTACGAACTACGCGCATCAACAAAAATTCTACTAAGGCAGTCAGCGCTAGAGACTCTCCATGCCCTGCGAAAAGAGGGTCTGGCACTAGCCCTTGTTACAAATTCTGGGAGAAGAGCTGCCAATGAAATCTTACAGAAACATAACATCGGGAAGTTCTTTAGCGTTGTAGTGACCAGAGATGATTCGATTCGCCTAAAGCCCAGAGGGGACGGTATTGCTCTGGCAGTGTCATTGCTAAAAGTCCATCCATCAGACGCCATTTACATAGGGGATTCAACTTATGACATAAGGGCGGCAAAGGAAGCGAAGGTGCTTGTTGCCGCAGTATTAGGAGGAGTTCACAGCACTGAAAGGTTGATGGAAGAATCTCACAATATAGTCATAAGTAGTTTAGGCGAGATACCTCCGCTTGTAGAAAGGCTGAAGCAGGCGAGCAGAGCCTCTGTTTATTAAGAAAAAATTTGGAATGTTGAGTTGAGCAAAGATAATTTGGAAACTATAGTGCTTGATACGAGCGTAATAATAGACGGGATAATCTCAAAGATGCTTGAGAAAGAAGAGCTCAAAGATTGCAAGATCATTGTTCCTACGGCTGCTTTGGACGAACTTCAGGCGCAGGCATCAAAGCATAGAGAGCCCGGCTTTACAGGGCTCGAAGAATTGAAGAGCATAAGGAAGCTCTGTAAAAGCAAGAATATTCCGCTGGAATTCTTCGGAGAGAGACCGAGTTTAGAGGATATTCAACTTGCGAGAAGCGGAAGACTCGATGCTTTGATTCGCGACACAGCAAAGAAGGTCGATGGATGGCTCTATACTGCAGACTATGTTCAGGCTTTGGTTGGAGAGGCTGAGGGTGTAAAGGTCAAACATTTCCCCGCTGTTGTGAAGACGAGAGGGCTTGGCTTCGAAAAATTCTTCGATGAAAATACTCTCAGCGTCCATCTGAAGGAAGATGTTACTCCGTTCGCAAAGAGGGGGAAGCCGGGAAAGTTTGTCCTTGAGAAGCTGAGGGAAGAGATCCTTACAAGCGAAGAATTGGATGGAATGATCAAAGAGATTACGGAAGCGGTAAGGCAGGCTGAAGATGGCTTTACCGAGATAAGCAGAAGCGGAGCACTCGTGGTTCAGCTTGGCAATTATAGAATTGCCGTTGCGCGCCCTCCATTTGCAGATGGAATTGAAATAACCATTGTAAGGCCGATCGTTAAGCTAACTCTTGAGGATTACAGACTTTCTGAAAAACTCATCGAGCGACTAAAATCTAAAGCGGAAGGGGTGATCATTGCGGGCCCCCCAGGATCAGGCAAGAGCACGCTTGCGAGCAGCATCGCGGATTTCTTTTCCATGCAGGGAAAAATCGTTAAGACATTTGAGTCGCCAAGAGATTTGCAGGTAGGCCCTGAAGTTACTCAGTATGGTCCTCTTGAAGGCGATTTTGAAAAGACTGCGGACATACTGCTGCTTGTAAGGCCTGATTATACTGTTTTCGACGAAATTAGAAGGACGAGAGACTTCCAAGTGTTTGCTGATATGAGACTTGCTGGGGTTGGCATGGTTGGAGTCGTGCATGCTAGTGATCCTGTCAACGCTGTCCAGAGGTTTCTTGGAAGGGTCGAACTTGGCATGATCCCTCACATAGTTGATACCGTGATCTTCGTTCGTGCTGGTGTAATAGAGAAGGTCTACGAGTTGGGGCTTGCCGTGAAGGTTCCAACAGGTATGGTGGAGGCTGATCTTGCCAGGCCTGTCGTTGAGGTTACGGATTTTGAAACAGGGAAACTCGAGTACGAGATTTACACGTTTGGAGAGGAGAATGTGATAGTGCCTGTAGCTTCCGTAAAGAAGGAAGAGAGTGCCATGCAAAAACTTGCTGCCGAGAAGATAAGAGATGTAATTCGCAAGTTCGATCCAAGAGCGGAAGTTGAAGTTGTTTCTGGTAACAAGGCAATAGTAAGAGTGGAAAAGTCTGCAGTGCCTAGAATCATCGGCAAGGGTGGTGCCGTAATCTCCGAGTTAGAAGAGGACTTGGGGATTCATATTGATGTTGAAACAAGAATTGCTACTCTTGGCAATGAAACGAACATGAAGACCAAGGAAACAGGGAATTCTATTGATTTGATATTCGGCCCTGACATTGTGGGCAAGACTGTAGGCGTTTACATAGATGAAAAGTTCCTGTTTTCAGCAACTATAGGGAGGAAGGAGAGAGTTCGAGTCTCCAAGAATGCTGATCTGGGTAAGGCAATTGTAAATGCTCTTCTAACTGGTAAAGACATTAGAGCGATAGTGCAAGATTAGCTACTGAGGCTCAATTGTTGCAGGGGGCTTGCTTGAAATAGCGTAAGTTACCCAAGTAACTCCGGGGACTTCATTCGTAATTCTATTGCTCATCTTCTCCAAAATTTCATTAGGTATTCTTGCCCAGTCTGCAGTCATCGCATCCACAGACTCTACCACCCTGATCGTAACAACATAGCCATATTTTCTTTCATCACCAAGCACTCCAACAGCTTTATCGTCTCCGACAATCGCAAATGCCTGCCAAACTTTATCATGTAGATTTGCCTTCTTCAGCTCCTCCTCAACGATAGCGCTCGCAGACCTACAGATATCGATTTTTTCTTTTGTCACCGCTCCTATTACCCTGACTGCAAGTCCCGGGCCTGGGAATGGATGCCTCTCGATTATCTCTCTTGGTACACCAATCAGAGAAGCAAGTTTTCTCACTTCATCTTTGTACAATTCTCTTAAAGGCTCAAGCAGTTTGAACTCCATCCACGGAGGCAAGCCCGCAACATTGTGATGTGTTTTGATTTTTGAAGCAGGACCGCTCGTACCTGCACTTTCAATTACATCAGGGTATAACGTGCCTTGAGCCAGCCATTGAAATGGTCCGTGCTCCCTGCTGAAATCTGTGAATGCTCGTATGAACTCCTCTCCGACTATCTCCCTCTTTTTTTCAGGATCTTCTACGCCATCCAAAGCCTTCAGGAAAGCCTCTTTTGCATTAACAGGGATTATCTTGATGCCCAAGTTTTCAAATGCGTTAACCACTTGCTCGGCTTCGCCCTTTCTCAGCAAGCCATGATCCACAAAGACGCAAGATAAGTTGTTTCCAATCGCTTTGTGAACTAAGACAGCAGTAGTTGAGGAATCTATGCCTCCGCTGAGAGCGCAGAGAACCTTTTCGTTCCCCACCATTTCGCGAATCTTGTTGATTGATTTATCGACAAAAGACTCCATAGTCCATGTTCCGTTACACTTGCAGACATTGTAGAGGAAGTTCCTGAGAATCTCTTTTCCTTGAGGAGTATGGGAAACTTCGGGATGGAACTGAACGCCAAAGAGTTTGCTTGAAGCGTCGCGCACGGCTGCATGACCAGAGTTTTCAGTGTGCGCAATAGTTACAAAATCTCTTGGTAACTTGACAGGAGCGTCGCCGTGGCTCATCCACGTTACAGTTGATCTTCCGAAACCATTGAATAGAGATTTGTTATCATCAATTTTCAGTTCAGCCTTTCCATATTCTCGCTTCTTTGCCCTTACAACTTCTCCCCCAAGCATGCTCACCATGAGCTGAAGGCCGTAGCAAATCCCAAGAACAGGAATGCCCAGTTCGAAGATTTTTGGGTCGCACTTTGGCGCTCCTTCGTCATAAACGGAAGAAGGACCTCCTGAGAGGATTATGCCGGTGGGTTTGATCTTCAGAATTTCTGCTGTAGTAACGTTGTATGGAACCAGCTCCGAATAGACGGATAGTTCTCTTACCCTTCTGGCTATCAGGTGCGCGTACTGGGCACCAAAGTCTAGAACGATTATCTTCTCTGTTGCTGTCAAACCAGAATCCTTAATGACTTATTGGGCCTTTTTCTCGAGCATCCTCGCAAAAGCCCAAGTTATCGTATTGATGATTTCATCGAGCCTCTGCTTCTCCCTATAGTTCTTTATCACGATTTTTTCAATCAAACCAGCCTTCTCATCTACCGAGAATTCGAGTGTATTCTCTGGTGTCAACTGCTTCTTCTCCACGAGATCCTTGTCCTTCTGCTTCATCCCTTCTATGATTCTATTAACAAAGAACGACTCGAACGGAGGCGTAGATGTGCTAAGCTTCACATCCGTGGTTGGAACTATAGAAACCGTTGTGGACGTAACATAGGCATTTGATATGAGAGGGCCTTCCTTGCCCCTTCTAATCTGCCTGACCTCGCTGACCTGCGGAGCCACTTCCTTCTTTGCTGGGGCTTCCACTTCTGCCGTTGGAGGGAGTTCGGCCGCTTTGCGGAAACTCATCCTCTTCAAAACGCTATCTACCACGAGGAGTGCTTCCCTAAGCTTCGCTAGTTGTTCTTCTAACTCGGTTATTTGCGCTTCCAGCCATTCTTTTGTGTCAGCGGCGCGCTTAGTCTCCTCGTCTGTAAAGCTCATGATGAATCAAGCTTCGTAGTTTCTATCTTTAAGGTTTTGGCTTGGCTAATACTTTAGTACGTTAGTATTCGAAGTAATGAAGAATGTTCCCCCTCTATGACGAAAACCGATTCAAAATTACGCCTTATGTAACATGGGGACTGATAATTGCAAATGCTCTCGTCTTCATTTGGGAGATAAACTACACGCAATGGTTCAACGATGAACAAGCCTTTGAAATCATGCTCAGAACATACGGAGTAACTCCTTCCAATTTTGAGGATAATGCTACTGAATTCAGCACTCTTTCGACGCTAGTAAGCTCGATGTTTCTTCATGGAGGCTTCCTGCACATAATTGGCAACATGGTCTTCCTGTACGTATTCGGGGATAATGTTGAGGCGAAGTTTGGCCATGGGAAGTTTCTTATCCTCTACCTGATATTCGGCTTTGCAGGCGCGTTTGCACACATTTTCTTTTCATTCCTACCCGGAGGCGACCCAACTGCTCCTGCGCTTGGTGCCTCTGCAGCAATTTCTGGAGTTCTAGGCGCTTATGCTGTGTTCTTTCCTTTTGCCAGAGTCGTGACTGCAGTTTTCGTCGTATTCTTGATAAGACTCGTGAGGATACCAGCCATTCTCTACCTTGGCTTCTGGTTCCTGCTTCAGTTCTTTAGCGGTGCATCAGGGGTTTCAGAGGGAGTTGGTTATTGGGCACATGTGGGAGGTTTCGTAGCTGGTTTTCTTGCAGCAGGTGTATCAAGACTAACCAGCGCCGCATCTTCGAGATTCTAACTCTCCAAAATCTTCTGTGTTTCTTTTGCTATCGCTTTTGCCATTTCACTTGTGGATGCCTTGCCTCCAAGATCATAAGTAAGATGCTTGCCTTCCTTGAAAACTCTCTCAGTCGCCTCGAAAACTGCTTTGCTTTGCTTTTTCTCGCCAAGGTACTCGAGCATCCACGCACCAGAAAGTATCGTTGCCGTAGGATTCACTTTGTTAAGCCCTTTGTACTTTGGAGAACTTCCGTGAGCAGGTTCGAACATCGCATACTTGTCGCCAATGTTTGCTGAGTAAACAATTCCTATGCTCCCTATGAGTGCAGAGGCTTCCTCGGAGATGATGTCCATGAAGAGGTTCGTGCTCAGGAGGATGTTTTGATCGAACCTTTGAGGGTTCTTCAAGAGCTGCTGAGCCATGTTATCGACGAAATATTCTTCGAGTTCGATTGCAGGAAAGTCTTTGGCAACTTTTCTGACCGATTCAAGAAAGAGATTGTCAGTTTCCCTCAGGATGTTCGCTTTTGAAATAGCAATGACTTTCTTCCACTTTTTCTGCTTCGCAATCTTGAAGGCATATTTCGCAATCCTTTCGCAGGAATTTCTGGTAATCTTTCTTATTGTAATTGCAGTATCGTCAGTAATCTTATAGTCTAAACCGCTGTAGAGGCCTTCCGTAGCTTCTCTTACACAGATAAAATCCACTTTCCCCAGAGGGCCTTCTGTATTCGGGAAGGTTTTGATAGGCCTGACATTAGCATATAATTGGAATCTCTGCCTTATGCTTACAGCGACGCTTCTCGGCGCTCCTGGCTTCGTAGGCGTTGTTGTAGGACCTTTGAAAAAAGCATCCGCCCCTTCAAGCGTCTCCCAAGTTTCTTGAGGAATTAAAGAGTCCCCTCTATGTTTCTCCCACCAGTCAGAGCCTGCGTCGCATGGAACAAACTTAACTTTCGAACCAGCTGCCTTCAAAACGGTAAGCATCGCATCTACGAGTTCAGGGCCAGTACCATCCCCTCGAATCAGCGCGGCTTTCTTTACCATTTTCTTTGGATGCCTCATGGATGTTAGTTAAGCTTTCCAAAACCTCAATAAATCAAGTGCCTCACCCTGTTGAAAATATCCTGGCAGAAAATTACTCGAAAAGCTATTCAATTAGTAGTAATAATAGATGGTTTGACATCTAAAGGGGAAAGTGCTAGTAGCTTGCTTGATGTACTCAATCAGAGGTTGCAATGTCATGGCTAAGAGACTGGAAGATTCGCTTAACAAATCACTATTCTGGGCATTAGAGAGGATGCAAGAGGCTGGCTACCCAGTCACCAACAAAGTGACCCTGCAGGTTGACCCATCGCTCAGGTTCATGGGATACGCAAAACAGGATGGCCCTCATCATGTGATTGTCATGGCAGACTGGGCACTGGACTCTGAAATGCTCGGTGGCTTTCTTTTGCATGAGCTCTCACACATCTATCATACTGAGAAAGGCACCGCTTCGCATAGAAGCGACATTATCCATGAAGTCATAGATAAGATTGTTACTCGGGAGGGTTTGACTCAGAAAGAGACGCAATATCTTATCGATGCGTTCAATCATCTTCAGAATATACTTGCTGATGACATCGTCTTCGAGATCATGAATTCCGATCGCGAAGCCAAGCAGGTGCAGAAATTCTTTGCGGGGTGGATTTCGGACCATCCATCTGGAGATGCTGCTTTGGATGCAGCGCTATTGGCACGCAACGCATTTGCAACCGCATCTTTGAAGCGCCGTGATTTATTCGATGGTACTGAGGACGAGATGTCTGCAAGGAATAAGCAATTTTTATCAATAATGGGAGGGAATTCTGAAAAGGATTTCGCGAACCTTGAACACTTGCTCGCGGGGGCAAGAACCGACTGGGAACCTGAGCAGTTCAGGAAGGCCTTAACAGCGTATTTGGAGAACATTGTCTCCATCATGAGGCGTAAGCAAGAATCTTGGGGAGATCTAAGGTAATAATTGCCAAGAAGACCTCAGATACTTGTAATCGGATTTAATGGCAATCACTGCACAAAAGAAGCATACGAGCTCGGCTACCAAGTAGGCCGAGAGATTGCAAGGCACAAAGGAATTGTCATAACCGGAGGTTTAGGTGGTATCATGGAGGCTGCTTGCAAGGGCGGAAAGGAAGAGGGAGGGATAACAGTAGGCATAGTGCCTCAGGAGGATCGTTCGCTAGCAAATAGCTATGCAGACATCGTGATTTCAACGGGCCTTGGATATGCAAGGGATTTTGTTAATGCGTACACCGCAGATGCTATTATTGTCGTTGGGGGAGGCGCGGGGACGCTAGTTGAGGTTTCGGCTGCCTATCTCAAAGCAAAACCGATAATCGCCTTGGTCGGAAGCGGCGGGGTCGCAGACAAAGTAGCTGGAACTTACCTTGATGACAGAAAGGCGGTCAAAGTAGCGTCTGGCCACAGTCCCAAAGAGGCCGTAGAGAAAGCATTCGCTTCGATAAAGACCTAATGTTTGACTCGCACTAGCTGATTTACGCAGCTTTTGTGTCAATCTTCTCGATGAGCCCGTCTTTGATTCGTATTACCTTGTCAACATCTCCCATTAGCTCAGGGGCATGCGTTACCATAATGAAAGTCTGCTTGTTACTCTTGTTGAGCTCGTGCATAAGATCAATAATTTCCTCGGCGTTCTTGCTGTCAAGGTTTCCAGTAGGCTCATCAGCAAGTATTATGGCTGGCTGATTTACGAGAGCTCTAGCCACTGCAACGCGCTGCATCTGACCCCCAGATAATTGCGTCGCGCCAGCAAATATCTTGTCTCTCAGGCCGACCATTTTCAACAGTTTTGCAGCTTCCTCCTTTGCTTTATCGTTAGGTGTGCCTCCTATCAGCCTTGGAAGCATCACGTTTTCAATCACTGTCAGTTCGGGTATTAGGTTGAAGAACTGGAAGACGAACCCTATCTTTCCGTTGCGCAACTGTGTGCGCCTGCTTTCAGATAGCCGAGTCGTGTCCAGACCGTCAACTATTATGTGCCCATCCGTGGGTGTGTCAAGAAGCCCGATGAGGTTGAGCAGTGTAGATTTGCCTGAGCCTGAAGGACCCGCCACTAATGCAAATTCGCCCTCTTCAATGTCAAAATTTACACCCCTGAGTGCTTCGACGGCCTCACCATTGCCAGCATACACTTTTCTGACATTCCTTACAATGAGTTTGTGATCAGAAATACCTCATCGCCTCTGCTGGTTCATAGGTTGAAGCCTTCCATGCTGGATAGATCGATGACAAGACCGCTATTAGAAAACCCGCGACGACAGGGAAGTAAAGCAGGTCGGGAGTGAATTTAACATACAACACAAGCCCTCCAAAGAGGGCTACGTTGGTGCTCTCGAAATACAGAGCTGTTACAGTGCCAAGAATTGCTCCTGCAACCGCCCCTATAGAGCCAATTATTACGCCGTCAATTATAAAGATAAGCAGAATATTCCTCTTCTGTATCCCTAGAGATCTTAGCACTCCGATGTCTCTTGTTTTACCCGTAACCATCATCGTAAGAACCGTGATTATGCCTAATCCAGTAGCTACAGTTCCTGCATAGCCCACCAAATTAATGAAATCAACACCCTGACGTATGCCTCTAACTATATCCAATCCTGCATCTTCCAGCGTTCTTGCGTTCAGCTTTGGAAATCTTTCTTTGATCCACCCCTTTACTGTTTCGGTGTCTGCTCCCTCTTCGAGCCGTACGATGACAGCTGTGCTGGGCCGGGTACCAATACCTCTAATCTTCCGCATTTCTTGGATATGCATGATCGCAGAGTTGTCAAATCCAGCGAATCCTTCGTGTTTTGAGATGCCTACTACGATCAGCCTCTTCGTAGCTGGTTTTCCATTTGTGTTGAACATCTTTATTATGATAGAGTCTCCAGGCTGAACTCCAAGATCATTTGCTATGGTTGCGCCAAGAACCACTGCGTTTTGAGAAAGGGCGAAGTTACCCTCTACTATCGTGTCTTCAATTTTGGACGCTCGGGCTTCCAGAGCAGGATCGACTCCGACAGTTTCGACACGGAATTTAGAGACAATTCCATCAACTCTTGTAAAATTGATTTCTGAGACTGTTGTAAGACGAGGTGCAACCGCCACGATCACCGGATTCTGTGCCAAAGTTGTAGCAATTTGATAGTCGGGATTCGTTATATCGCCTTTGTTGTTAGTAATTTGAATTTGACCAAACCTAAGATCTCCAAGATCCCTTACGACTCCATTGAGGACTCCACCAAAGACTATGGCATTGAATAGTATTAGGAATACTGTGGCCGCTATACCCATACTGGCCAAAATAGTACTCCCTCTGCGCTTGAAGAGAAATTTTCTAGCTAAGAGGAAGAGATACCCTTTTGCCGCCAACTATCGCTCGACCCTTTTCCAACCCTTTTAGCCTATAAGTCTCAAGCGGCTCATTCGGCTTTCAGAGCTAATCTCGATGTTATCACGCCAATAAAGGTTGTGAGTGCAGCAAACGCGAGCAAGTAGGTCATGCCAAAGAGCACATCAGCCGTTTGAGGAGGACTCAAGCTTCCATACACTATTAGTGTTCTCGAAACATCGGCCCCAACGGAGATTGGGTTCACTTTAGCCACGCCTTGCAGCCAATCTGGCATGGATGATATTGGAAGGAGCGCACTGCTGGCGAAGAGTAGCGGAAGGTTGAGAAGGTTAACTACGGCTATGAGCGTCTCCCACTTCTTGACTCTCACAGCCATGGCTGTAAATAGGCTAGAAAAGCCAATGGCTACTAGGAAAAGGGTGAAAAATACTGCGATGAAGTCAATCATGCTAAACTCCGGGCTAAGCCTCAAACCGTTTGGAACCAGTATAGCTATGAAGAATACCAGAACCGACTGGCTCAGCCCTTTTATCACGCTAGCCAGCACTCTTGAGAAAAATATCGCCGATCTCGGAATAGGTGAAGCTAGAAGTTTGTTCAGGAATCCGAACCTCCTATCCCAGACAAGAGAACCTCCGCTAAATGCCGAAGTGAAGAGCAACAATACGCCAAGCATCCCTCCTGTAAGGTAAGTAATGTATGTCGGAGCTCCTCCAAAGGTCTGTGTAAGTATGGACTGCCTGATCTGATTCAACTGTTCAGGCGGCGGTTGCACTGCTCCAAAGCTGCTGGGAACCAGATTCGACGGGTTGAACGCACTGCCAAACAAAGCAATCCATATGATTGGCTGGAAGATACCTATGAACACTAGTGCAGGAGTCCTGACCCATTTCTTCAGCTCTCTGACCGTCAAAGCCCAAGTTTCGGCGATCAATTCCTATAGCCTCCTCCTACTCGTAATCATCCTTTGAAAAGAATCCTCAGCTCCAGATGGTTCGTCCCTTAGAGATCTTCCTGTTACTTCGAGGAAGACCTCGTCCAATGTTGGTTTGTTCAATGAAACTTCCCTTATCTTCAGTCCTTTTGCCGATATCCCTTCGAATATTGTAGGGAGGGCTTCCTCCGCTCTTGGGATCTTTATCCTATATTTCGAGCCCGTTTGCTTTACTTCCTTAACGCCCTGTATAGATCTGAAAAACTCCGTTAAGCTGGCCCCATTGGTAACATCAATTTCTAGAACATCTCCCCCAACTTTCTCCTTTAACTCTGAAGGGGAGCCAGAGATTCTGATCTTCCCATGGTCAATTATTGCAACGCTATCGCACAGCGAGTCTGCCTCTTCTAGATAGTGTGTGGTCATGAAGATGGTCAGATTATGCTCTTTGTTGAGCCTCTTTATGTAATCCCAGATCACAGCCCTCGTCTGAATATCCAAGCCTAGAGTTGGCTCATCTAAGAAGAAAATTCTTGGTTGATGTATCAAGCCAACAATGAGTTCGAGTCTCTTTCTCATCCCTCCTGAATATGTGGCAACAAGCCTCTTGGAAGCATCTTTTAGATCTACAAGGTTGATCAACTCCTCTGCCCTCTTTCTTGCTATGGATTCAGGGACTCTGTAGAGCTTAGCAGCAAGCATTACATTTTCAATGCCCGTAAGATCGTCATCTACGGCAAGGTCTTGAGGAACGATGCCTATGCTCTTTCTCACTTCGTTGGGTTCCTTTGCACAATCGTGATACGCAACAGAAGCCTTTCCGGATGTTATGGAGGCCAGCGTCGTGAGCATCTTTATTGTAGTTGTCTTTCCAGCTCCATTCGGACCAAGAAAACCGAATAGCGTGCCTTCATCTACGCTGAAGGATACATGGTCTACGGCGGTGAGATTCCCCGCATATATTTTGGTCAGATCTTCTGCCTCAATTATCTTGCTCATTCTTCTATCTCCTCCAGCTTGCTGTTTATCCAGCTAAGGTGTCTTTCAGTCAGAAGCTTGTTTTCCTTAAGCAGGAAGGTCTTTTCACCTTTTGCGATATCCGATGAGAGCACTTTGTCCCACGCCGATGGTTGCATCTTAAGACCCTCGTTGAGCATCTCAGCGAGAGCTTTTGGGCTGACGAGATCGAGCATTAACCCTCTAACTCGATGCCATCTTTTTGTGCTATATTCGTCAAAGACGTGTCTTGCTGATTCGAGGGCTTTTTCTCCGCTCTTTGTTATGGCGAAAATCTGCTTAGATCGCGTCCCCTTTTCATCCGCTTTGATGTGACCAGTCTTTTCAAGATCCTTCAGTATGGCGTAAATGGAACCGGGACCGGGTCTCCACGCGCCTGCAGTTATGGAACTTAGATCGGCCATGAGATCGTAACCTGATAGAGACTCCTTCGAAAGCCTGTGTAATACATAAAGACGTAAAATGCCTCTGTTGGCATCTCCTGCAACTCTTGTGCCGGCGGTGTGTATCAGATTGTTCGCCTTGTCGCAGTGATATCTACAATTATATATCTATTTAGATATATGGATCTATTGAAGATGAGCATGACAATGGGGATAACGATATGCCGAGTCAGAAAGAAGTGGAAACAAGAGCAATTGACGAAATACTGCATGTCGTGTCCTAGAAGGGAGACGTCTTCCTCGCAAGAGACTGCCAGTATTCAATGGATTTTATTCCTGTTATTTTCTGCGCAGCGCACGTGGTACGTAGAAAACTATCGCTGCTAGAGACAGTGCAGCCAAAGATACTCCAATGATAATGCTTGTTGTGATAGAAGGTTCAGTCTGAGTAACCGCAATTATAGCTTTACCTTCAACTATAGGTTTTGTTTGTGTTTCACGCGAGGGAAGCGCGGCGATATCCTTTGATGGAAGAGCAGTTAAAGCGTGAACTGTATCATCGCTTGATTGTACATAGATAGTTTCACCCGCAACCGCAGGAGAGGAAAACATTGGCGCGCCAGCATCGTACTTCCACAACATTATACCAGAAAACGCGTCAAGAGCATATAGGAAACCATCCTCGGAGGTTGCGTAAACAATCTTCCCAGCGACCGCAGGAGTGTTCGCGTTTATGGCGCTAGAAGTCTGATACATCCAGACAAGTTTCCCATTTGACGCGTTAATCGCGTAGATGTTGTAGTCTACAGAGCCTGTGTATACTATTCCCTCCCCTATGGCTACAGATGACCTGACTCTGTATTCTGTTTGAAAGCGCCAAAGTATCGAGCCGTCTTTAGAGTCAACAGCGTAAATGAAAGCGCTGCCAGAGCTCACAAAAATCTTGCCTTGAGAGTAAGAAGGTGCTGACCATACCTGATTCTCCATGAATGCCTTCCAAAGAATTCGTCCAGTTTCCGAGTTCACGGCATAGACATAGCCATCGTCGCTGCCAACATACACAACATCGTTGACAACCGTAGGGGAAGAGACTATCCACCCGCCAGTTTTCAATCTCCAATTCATTTTTCCTGTCTTACCCTCAAG
>JACPBJ010000056.1 GCA_016180375.1 Nitrososphaerota archaeon
GGATAACAGTGAGGACATAAAAAGCGGTGGAGAGCAGGTATCAAAAGTTCGAATCAGATATTGAAGAAAGAACTCAGAGTTGGAGAGGGATGAAAGGTTTGAATCGAACTATTGTAGAATTGAAAGATCAGTTGGTGTATGCGAAGTGAGTTCTGGATCACCTTTCTGTCGCTTTCTTAATATCGCTCTGCTGTTTTTTAATCAAGGATAGGACATCTAGTGAACTGAGGGACATGTGAAAAGAATAGGCTGTGCTCTTCATACGCCTACTCTTTCAATTTTTATCCCAAGGTTATCGAAATCTGGATCGCTGCCAGTGATTAGTTTCGCATCCAAAACTTTAGCTGTCGAAGCTACAAAGGCATCAGCCAGCGGTAAGGAATGCTTCGCCTTCAAAAGGGCTGCTTCTCTCCATAAAGCATCATCCTGTACTGGAACTATCTTAACGCCGAACCTTCTTATGTGCATCTCCTTTTCCTCTGCGATCTTTTTACTCTTCCTGCTGAGAATGTAGTAGAGTTCTGCAAGGTTGACCACGTTCATGTATCCTGTTATCTTTTGCTCAAGGACTTGTTTTAGTATGCCAGCGACCTTCTCCGCACCCTCCTCCCCCAAGTAGAGAATTAGCAAAGCTCGAGTATCAAACACAATATTCACTTGGAAACCTTCCTGAGAAGGTTTCCCTCCCTTCTGATTTCTTCAACCCGTGCTTCCTCTATCAGCTGCCTTGACGTCTTCCCTCTGAAGAGTTCTTTGAGAGAGCCTACCTCAGCCATTGGATCTGGGACGGGTTTTATGAGCACGCCTTCATCCGTGTCAATAACAATCACCCTCTTCAATATCTTGTGCTTCTCCCTCAGTTTCTTGGGTATCGTCGCTTGACCTTTCTTTGTGACGGTAACGATGCTCTCCTCTGTCATCAGTAATACTATTTACAATGTAATACTTAAGCATTAGGTATTACACTTCTGACAACCCTGCAGGCTAGCGATAAATACCCTTCATGTTTTGAGTTTATATATGTAAGGGGGTCTTAGCTCTTCACACAGGCTATCACGCCCAAAAGTTACCAGAACCGGTATTACTATAACGCTGGCTTAACTAGATCGCCAAGAAGCTCGAGTGAATACATTTTCTTTCTGAGGTTCGGAATTTGAAACATGAAAAGCTCGACGCCAAGTTCAGAAAAGACTCGGAGCTGCTCCGCACACTCCTCTGGAGTGCCTGCTATCAAGAAACTCGGCCTTTTACCACTGGCAATAGAAAGAAAACCTGACATAATATAACCCGGATGGCTGATGGCGGTTAGTATCTTACGCCTTGTCGAAACGTGTGCAGCAAGTTCTGACATCGCCTCTCTAATCGCTTTCTTGACATCGCTCTGATGCTTTTCAATTACCAAAACTGCTGACAGAGATTTCTTTACGCTCTTTGGATCTCTTCCTACCTTCTTGCACTTCTCCTCGAGCATTGAAAGTCTTTCTTTGAATTTTTCTGGTGTCAGAGCCAGCCGAGGGCCTATTCCAAAGTTGCAGCCATCTCCATGCTTTGCAAGAGCGCTGATGAGCATATTACCGCTCCCTCCAATCCAGATCGGAGGACGGGGCTTCTGGACAGGCTTCGGGTTGCATACGGCATCTTTGATGGAATAATACTTGCCAGAGAAACTTGCTTTATCATTTGTCCAAAGAGCCTTTATTATCTGAACCGCTTCAGCAAGCTGCTTTATCCTCACTTTTGCGGGAGGAAATGGATAGCCATAAGCAAAATACTCCTCATCGTGCCAGCCAGCGCCAATTCCAAATTCAACCCGCCCATTGCTAGCATTATCAACCGTGCTTACCATTTTTGCCAGATGCGCGGGGTTCCTGTAAGAATTGCAGGAAACTAAAGTGCCCAGACGCACTTTGCTTGCGATTCGTGATAAAGCAGAAAGAGTCGTGAAACATTCAAGGTATGGAGCACCCGTAAAGAAGAAATGATCATTGAGCCAGATGCTGTGAAAGCCTAGCCTGTCAGCTTTGATGGCAGCTGCTTTGATTTGATCATAAGTTTGTCCTTGCTGATCAAGTATTACCCCAATTTTCGGCGTTTTGACTCGCAATTAAATGAAAGGCTTCGTAATTTATCCTTTGATGCTAATACCTCGATTCTATAGTTTCCAGCCATCCCAGAAAAGAGGCTTCAGCCTCCTTGATGTCAAAATTTTTCCTACCTTTGCTGTCTTCGATTAACATGCCTGTAAATCTAACCTTATCAGCAACAATTTTTCCTGTCAACTCAATTCTTGGAAAATCACCCAAGTGCGCTTTAATCTCAGGAACCCTTGGAGAGAAAGTAAGAACTACAGAATTGCCTGATTCTTTCAGGGCATATTCAGGGTTCTTGCGGACATATCTGCGCAGCTTTTCTAATTTGATCTCCAGCATGTTCATGCCTCAATGATCCGTGAAACATCTTTTTCGATCAGATGCGCAACAGAAGGAGGCGCATCATCGACCCTTTCTATACTAGCCCCCTGCGAGCCTGTTTGAACAACCTCGTATATTTCAAAACCTGTTATCTTGTTCGATCTGTCAAGAACTACAGAAACGTTGTACGATTTCTCTGCTTCCTTGACGTAGTAGAGCTTTGCAAGTTTCTTATCTTCCCCCAAGAAGAGGATGGAGAAGCCTAATTGTGATACCTTGATTAGGTCTATGCGCTTTCCTATGAAAGCTCTAACCACGGCCTGCAGAGGTTATCTTAGCAATAAAACTTTAGCCTGAAACCTTCGCCGACTTTATTGCAGCTTGAGCTGCTGCAAGCCTAGCAATCGGAATTCTGTACGTTGAGCAGCTCACATAGTTAAGTCCTAAAGAATAGCAGAACTCGATGGAGCGAGGGTCTCCTCCGTGCTCCCCGCATATCCCTATTTCTATCTTGGGATTCGTGCTTCTTCCTCCTTCTATGGCAACTTCCATGAGTTTCCCTACTCCTGCTTTGTCGATTGACTGGAACGGATTGTCG
>JACPBJ010000131.1 GCA_016180375.1 Nitrososphaerota archaeon
GAACTGGCGAAGATGAAAACAGAATAGCGCCACCGAGGGTTGCAATGGCAACAACTACAGTAACGGCAATCCAAATTTTGGGCATTTAGATTCGGAAAAATATGAGTTTAATCGATCGGTTATACCTTTTCCCTAACGTGTTAGGTTGACCTTCTCGTTCTTTATAGCGAATTTGTAGCCGTAAAAGATCTGTCCATTTGGGCCATTGACGCGAACACGCCTGAAGACTGCTCTGACCTTGCTCCCAACTGTAATCTGATCAATAGGAGTATCTGCAAGTTGGGCGACTATCCTTACTCCGTTGTTAAGTTCGATAAGCGCTATTGGCATAGGGTCATGGTCTTCAAAACCAGTCATAGGATCGCGCAGCAAAGTATAGGCAAGGATCTGCCCCTCCTGCGGCATCTCATGGTCAGAAAGTTTGTCGGAGCCGCACTTCCTGCATCTGTAGAGAGGGGGGAAGAATTCTGCACTGCAATTTTGGCATTTCGAGCCCAGAATTCTGTAGTATCTATCACGTTCACGCCAGTATGAAACTGCCATTAGCTTATTCTCCTCAAAATATGGACAACCGCAGCAGAGTCTATTCCTCCCATGTTGTGCGTCAGACCGATTTTCGCATCGACAACCTGATTCGCTTTAGCTTTCCCAACCAACTGATGATACGCTTCGACTATTTGGTAGATGCCAGTAGCTCCAACAGGGTTCCCTCTCCCCTTGAGCCCACCATACGTTGATATTGGAACCTTACCTTTTATGTCAAATTTACCATCCCTTGCATCCCTTGCACCCTCTCCCATTTTGGAGAGCCCGAGTGCCTCAACGCTTAGCCCCGCCACTGCAGAGTAACTGTCATTTATTTCTGCGAAATCAATGTCCCTGACAGAAATGCCTGCCAATGAAAGTGCCTTTGTGACTGCTCTCCGCGTTGCCATGAATTCCAGCATATCATCCCTCTGATAGAAGTTTGCTGAGTCGGTGGAGGCCGCTGATGCGGCTATCTCTATCGCTGGATCTTTTACCATACCATCATCGTTTGAGAGAACCACAGCTGCAGCTCCGTCTCCTACGGGTGCACAGTCAAGTAGTCTCAATGGATCAGATACAGGCATCGAGCGTGAAACATCAGCAATCGAAACAGCCTTTCTAAATTGAGCATGTTCAGAAGTTACGGCGTTCTTATGGGCGATAACGGGAAAACACGATAATTCGTCTCTGGTAACTTCGTATTCCTGCATGTAAAGCTGAGTGATTAACGCCCCAAGGGCTGTCTGTGAAATACCAAAGAATTGCACATATTCGGAACTCTCCCCCAGACTCGTAGCACGCGCAGCTTCGCTTGGCTCCAAATCTCTCATCTTTTCTACGCCTATAACCAGCGCTGAATTGGCCTGCCCAGATTTTACCAACGAATCTGCTACGTGTAAGGCCATAGAACCTGACGCACCAGAGCTTTCAACCTTGAAGGCAGGCACTCCCCAGAGCCTTAAGGCATCAGCTGCCATGGCTCCAAGACTTTCCTGCGATGAGGAGAATCCTGAGAACATGTTACCAATGATTATTTGATCAGGCGTAGCAATTCCGGCGTCCTTTAGCGCTGCAGTAGCAGCATCCACAGCGAGATCAAGGATAGATTTGTTCCAATGATCACCAACCTTTGTGAGGCCGGCACCAGCGATAATCACTCTCTTCAAACTCGGCACCCTAGGTCAGTAAGCGAGCCAAGGTATTGCCAAGCCTCAAAGGTCTAAAGATGGGCATCTGGGGATAGCTCTGGTGCTACGTTGAAAAACTTTGCCAAATCTTGCTCTTCCTTTGTTCTAAGGAGAATCCACATAGAGTATGTTATTGAACACTTGTTGTAGTTTCAGAAGTTTTTCTGGCACTGATGCTGGCTCTGTCCATGTTAGCTGGGTTTGCTTCAATTCGTTCCCTACTTTCAGGATGACTTTTATCCTGTAAGAGAAAGTTTCTGATGCAGATTTGGCTGGGTATTCCTGTTGCTGAAATGAGAATACATCCGCATCGATGAGTTCCTTGCGAATTTCGTCCATCCTCTCTTTTGTTATCGTATTTGTAAGAAGGATCTTAGCATTGACGCGCTCATACACAATGAGTGTCCCGGAATTGTCGTACACTAACAAACGCGATAATGTGGGTCTGCCTCTATCATCTATACCATCCTTCGACATCTCAACATAGAATGACGGTTCCAAGTCAAGGGGCTTGATCGATTGGATTTCCATTGATGTTGTGGGAGCGTTAAAGGCCTGTGAATCATATCTGATGACGCCTGAAACCTTTACCTGAAGGCCAACATACCTGTCCATATCGTTGTTGAATTTGAGAGCTAAAGACGCTTTTCCGTCATCCAGCAGATAAGGAGTTGCCAGCAGGTTGTCTTTCCTAACCGTACCTTCGACATCAACCGTTTTCCCTGCATAACTGGCCGGAGCCCCTGTAATCTGCCTGACCTGAACAGCTTGAGGTTTTTCAGGCTGACCGGGTGTCTGTTGAGTGTCGGGAGGTCTAACCTGAGAGGGAGGCGCCTGAAAAAGCACGAGGCCGGCGCCAGCAACCACAACTAAAACTACAACGATGCCGATAACCAGAGAGGTCTTCAAAGTTTCCCTCGTTTATGTAGAAAGACGAATATTTAACACATACGTCCTATCGGTGCAATACTCCCCTGAACTTTGCGTAAGTGCCGTAATCTATCTTCCTCGAATTTGCTATCATTTCTCTAATAGATATTATTTTCTTCCTCTTTGCTTCTATACCGTCTTCCACGACGAGGCAGAAAGCGTCACTACCAGCTCCAGAGCCGAAAGAAGCGAATAAGATCATATCACCAGGCCTGAGTAAAACCGAGCCTCTGAGCAACTTCGACTGGGAACCTAGGATTTGGCTGATGAAATACGGCATACTTGAAATCCTGCGGTTTCAGCTTCATTTCTTCAAGAAGCATTTTTACAGAGGACTGGGTGTGATGGAAATAAGCAGGTTCGCCTGTGAATCTGGAGAGATGCTTTGGAAACTTCTCTTCTTGACGCCGCCAGAAATCTCCAGTATCCGTAACGTAAGATACAGAGGATTCGATCCTAGCGACGCTATCGTTGCCATTGTTGGCTAGCACGAAAGCAGCAGCACCACTCGCCGCAGTATATTCAAGATCGTCACCGGGTCTGCCTTGAGCGGTATCAACGGCGATGGCAACGCCACCACCTACCATGCCTGAACCTACGAGGCCTGTAATCACCTGAATTGCTTCAGTGCCTGCTTTACACGCGAATTCAAAATCTGCGGCAAGAACCTTGTGAAAGCCCAGTGCTTGGGCAACGATAGTGCTGGAAGGTTTGACAGCGTAAGGCTTTGATTCTGTACCGACAAAAACCGCTCCAACATCTGACAGCCCTGCCATCCTCAGGGCTGATCTGGCTGCCTCAACAGCCATTGTTACCGTATCTTCGTCAATGCTGGCTACGCTCTTCTCAACGTTGGGTCCTTGGCCCCCACCCTTCCAAACCCTTGCAATTTCATTTGTTGGAAGCCTGAATGTAGGTACGTATGCTCCATAACCTGCAATTCCAACTTTGCTCGATGCACGCATGGAATTAATGCCCTTCTTTTGACTAATAAGGAGCTGGTATTCAGTAATTTGGATTAGCTTCTTGCTGAAAGTTTCTAAACTGCCTTAATCTGCTTTACAACTGGTGGTCTTGTCTTCTTGAAGACCCTGTACCCGCAGATGCACTTTATTTCAGGGAGCGCGGCGAGCTGTTCAGCCGTTGATTTAGTTCCACACCTAACGCACTCGTAAACGACTCCTCCAAACGTGGTTCCTGCTTCTGACGTCATGCCAAGAGCCCCTCTAGATGCACATCTAATTAAGTTTCTGTCTCTGTAGCGGCAGAAATCCTCCTCATGCCACGAAGCCATAACCTCACGGTAGTACCAAAGAATCGGATTATTTCAAAAAGCGAGAGCTTGGTTTGACCTTTCTCCCTGCTGCCATACATCAGGGCCAGCTCTCGCACTCTAAGTTTGAGTTTGTGGTAAAGGTATATGGTTTCTACATTGTATCCGTAACCTCTGGATCGTAAGTCGTGCTCAAGGATAGATTGCACCACTTCAATTTTCATGGCTCTATAGCCAGAGGTATTATCATGTAACCCTGTTCTGAGTAGAGTCCTAATGAGCAGATTTGCGCCCTTACTCGTCAATCTCCTTCCAAGAGACCAGGCTCTTGTGCCTCCGCCTCTTACGTAGCGAGAACCTATCGCAACATCAAACCCTTCCTCTACGGCCTTGGCGAGTTCGGTAGCAAGTTCTGGAGGATGAGAAAGATCGGCATCCATCTGTATTATACAATCTGGAGAGAGAGACTTGATGGCTTGACGATAACCTTCTGCATAAGCGCTACCAAGACCCATCTTCGCAGGGCGGACCACAAGAAAGACTCTTTTCTGAAAATCCTCCAGAGCTCTTACAGCTTCGGCTGTCCCATCTGGACTATTGTCGTCAACAATTATGACGCTGGATTCCATAGATTTGGAATCAAACGCTTCAAGCAATCCATTTACCAACCTCTCAATATTCTCCCTTTCATTGTAGGTAGGTATTACGACGACGGTTCTGAAAGTCATGGCTCATCAGTTCTTATGCAATGATTGCAACATTACTTAACTGCGTCTTGAAAGCTTTTAGCTATCAATTCAACATCACTCTCAGAAACCTTTGGATGCACCGGCAAGCAAAGAACACGGTCAGCAGCCCAGTAAGTCTTAGGGAGAGCGAGGTCTGAATAGCCCATGCCAGCATACAAAGGAGTCCTGTTGATTGGTATTTTGTAATATGCAACTGCCCCGATCCCTTTTTTCTGCAGTGATTGCTCTATAGCATCCCTAGAATTAGAGACAGCTATGGTGTAGAGATACCAATTGGATAATACGCCATCAACCTCTTCAGGAATGCGATAATCATCGGCACTGCCTAAAAGCTCGGAAAGCAAACGCGCATTCCTCCTCCTTATGGTTAGGAATTCACCAAGCCTGCCTAGTTGAATTCTTGCAATTGCCGCTTCCATTTCGGGCATCCTTAGGTTTGATCCAAGCACTCTCGAATCATAACCATGAACCATACCATGGTTCCTGACCATCAGGAGATTGTCATACAACTTATCATCATTAGTTGCAACTGCCCCACCTTCTCCACAAGTAATCACCTTTGACGGGTAGAAACTGAAGCAGCCTGCATCTCCGAAAGTTCCAGTCTGCTTACCATGAAAAGTGGCGCCAAGCGATTGCGCAGCATCCTCCACGACTGCCAAACCGTTCTTCCCGGCTATCTCTATTATTTCGTCCATTTTTGCTGGATAACCATAAAGATGAACAGGCATTACAGCCTTGCAATCTTTGGTGATCTTTCTTTTCAAATCCTCTGGGTTCATGTTGTAATCATCTGCGATATCAACGAAGACAGGCCTTGCTCCTGTCATCAGAACAGCATTTGCAGTAGCAAGGAATGTGAATGAAGGAACCAGAACCTTGTCGCCATGTCCTATGCCGAGAGTGAGCAGGGAAGCGTAAAGAGCAGAGGTGCCCGAATTTACAGCGACGACATGCTTAGCTCCTAGGAATTTCGCTAAAGATTCTTCAAAAGCTCTTACCTTCGGACCTCCTTCTCTCGCGGCGGTTGTAAGATGCGCACTTTTGAGCACGGCTTCGACTTTTCTTCGCTCCTCTTCGCCCAAAATGGGCTGGTTTATGGATATCATTACAATTCCTTCAGGAAAGAGACAACTTTGTCTGCAGCATCATCAACCCTGCTTCTGGGAACCCCTGGCACACCGCATCCAACTACCAGCATTTTCTTTGTTTCAGCCCGGATCATGGTTCTCTGTGCGTCTCTGTGCGGAAAGAGATGGAGTATCCCTGCATCATCTACGAGAACAACCTCATTTCCTTTCAAACCCTCTGCCTTGCCGGTTATATCAGTAAATTGCTCCCCATTTTTCGCAAAGCGTAGGAGAATCTTGCCAGATATTTTCTGGATATCGTAGAGTCCTATAGGGACAAAAGTGCTCGCGGATGCTAAGTTGCCGGCATCAACGGCATTGTTAATCTTTGGCAAAGATTGATTCTTCAGAAATCTTCTTACGAGTGCCTCGCCCGCAGGCCGCGTCTTTGTTGGATCAATACCTATCCTCCAGTAAAAGTCGCGGTAGACTCTGATTATCGGGTCGTCCTTAAGCGCTTCTATATCGATGTGTAGTTCCCCTTTCAGGCGCTCGAGAGGTTTTGAGATGTCGTGCGAGTTTGATACCAATATGTCTGTAATCCGTACAGAGAGGTAAATCCCTTCGAATTTTCTCTTCACTTCATCATCAATTATAATTGAAATTGAAGAAAGCATACTATTCTCCTTTGAACACTTCTAGCAGTTCCTGCCTCTTTTCAAAGTGCTCCCTTACAGGTGCTATCATCTTCTCGACGCCATCGGCGACAGCATTTTTAAGATCGACTGGATGGAGTTTCTTTTGAAGATAGGCTGCCTCCAACTCCTCAAAGTTTCCAAATGTTACATTCCCTCCAAATTTTGCAGGGCGCTCAACATTCAGCGATTTGAACTCATGGAACAGGAGATATTTTGCTATCTCGGCTATTGGATTGTTTTCGACGATGCCTTCAGGGCACCAAGCTTTCTTAGTCTTCTCTTTGATCTGCTCATAAGCGTCGTGTACGAAGATAGCAGTCCACGGTTTAGACTTGCTCATCTTGCTTGAAATCAGAGTATCTGCTCTTGTATCTTCGTCAAGCCCGGCTTTTACCGGTTCCCCAAGCCCGGGCAAAAGATGGTGATGGACTGCAACTGGAACCTTCCAGCCAAGTTTGGGGAATACCTCCCTGACAAG
Organism: Nitrososphaerota archaeon; assembly: GCA_016180375.1. GTDB lineage: Archaea > Thermoproteota > Nitrososphaeria > Nitrososphaerales > UBA57 > JACPBJ01. The sequence continues at coordinate 6,914 of JACPBJ010000131.1, forward strand.
CATGTGCACCTTTCTCTGATCCATCCCCGCATGAACTATATCGAGGTCCATTGCCTTGATGTCGACTGCTTGCATAGCAGGGTAGATGTACTTGCCGAAGTCCAGGCTTTCCTTTTCACTCCTTCCCATAATTGTCAAGCAACGAGTAACTCTGGCGAGCGTTATCTCCCTTGCAAACTTCACTATGTTCCTCCAGTATTCATCGTTGTTATGATAGAGCTCAGAGCCGTGGATTATTTCAACGCCAGGGCAGAAGAACTTGAACGCCTCTTCATAGTATTTTGCTGCAACTTTGATCTTCTCCCAGTCCCCTCCAAACTTGCTGTTGATGAAGCTGTGCCAGTCAGCTAGGAATACCCTGCATTTGATACCTGCTTTGATGAAATCTCTTATTTTGAAACCAGTAACCATCAGGCTCCCAAGATGGAGCAGACCAGAAATCTCTAATCCGATGTAGTGGCTAGGGTGATGATTAGTCTCCAGCAGTTTCCTAAGATCGTCTCTTACGACTATCTCCTCAATTGGAGGGCTGCTTATGAGCTCTATCTTCTCCTCTATATCCAAAGATGTTCCTTGCGATGACGTTTACGCTTGGTACTTAAAAGGCTAGTCTCCTTAAATTTGAAACGTCTTCCGCTTGCCTTCAGATATCATCTTGGATAAGCCTTTTCTGAGGTGATCTAGATCAATGCCCTCATAAAACCTGTCATGCCATCGCAGTTTGGACTGATACCTCTTCAGCATCGATATGGCTGTATCATTTTCATCTTTCTGGAAATGAACCAAAGCGGCGCAGACCAGAATTATTCCTTGTACCAGATTTTTCTCTTCTCCTTTCAAGGTGTGCCATAATCCTTCAAGTATTTCGTGAGACTCCCAGAACCTTTCCTCGTTGAAGAGATTCCTTGCTTCCTTTATCGTTTTCATTTTGCCTGGCACTGTCGGAGGGATGTCTAGTCTCTTCACTGTCAGTATTTTGCTTGATTTGGAGAGTATCTTTTCAGCGGCGTGCAAATCATCATTGCTATCAACAAAGAGATCGAATTCAAGTGCTTTGCTGCTTATCCTCAAATTCCCAACCTTGCCATTTTGAAGCGTTGCAGCTATTTCGCGTTGCTTTTCCATGACATTCTTTGCTTGATGCCCTTTATCATTTGAAAGACGTATGAGAAATCTCAAACTGAATCACATCATGCAAGCCTTCTGACTATGAAAACGACCCTTTGCAGGAAGGTTACAAGAGATAATACTAAAACTGCAACGACCCCCCAGTAAACAAGACCGAGCAAGCTAAATACCACAAGAGCGATTATCCTCTCAGGTCTCTCTCCTATTCCAACTCCGGACAGAGCAAGCCCGAGCGATTCCCCTCTGGCCCTTGTATAGCTGACAAGAAGAGAAAATGCTAGTGCCAACAGCACCAGATAACTGTCCATGATATTGCTTGCCAGGATGCCCGCAAAAATAGCGACCTCAGAAATTCTGTCAACAGTCGAATCCAGGAAAGCCCCAGATTTCGTAACTCTGTTTGTTGCTTTTGCGACAGCTCCATCAACCAAATCCAAGGCGCCACCAACTAGCAGAATTAGCCCAGCTAGAACAGAGCCTCCAGCAAATACCCCCGCATAAACAGCGCCAGAAAGCGCAGAAACTATCAGACCCAGAAATGTCCAGAAATTTGGAGGAAGCCCTGTCCTACTTAGCCCTCTACCCACCGAAAGCGCTATTGGTGTTATGGCATTTCTTAGTTTGTCAAGCAACCCTAGCGCTATACCTCAGCCAAATATTATATATGCAGTCCAGAGAATCTCCGAGAACAAATGGGAAAAGTCGATAAGGGCGTCCCTTGCTCCGTTCAAGGCTGCAAAAATTCTGCCGAGAGGTCAATTAGCAGGAACCAGATTGGAGGTAGTGACTTGAAAGTATCTGGAGAGGGGAGGCGTGCTTACCTTTGTCACGAACACTATAAACAGTGGAAGAAAGCAACAAAGGACTCAAGGGATTTAGAAAGGACAAGATTTGGGTAAGGCATCAATGTTGATGTAGATGAGAATTCTTCAGCTGCACGCGGACTTCATAGAGTATCAGCCCATAGAGAAAGAGATCGAAGCTGCTGAAGATGCTAGCAAGGACAAGGTAAGAATTGACAACGCGCTTGTTCTGCTTGTCAGCGCTGAGGAAGGGGACGACCAAACAGTCGTCGGCAAAGCAGTCGCAGAGCTCAAGGAATCTCTGGAGAAACTAAAGGTGGACAAAGTCGTTATCTACCCATACGCGCATCTGAGTAGCAAACTTGCCCATCCTGGCAATGCTCTCAAACTTCTGAAGCAATTTGAGACTGTATGCGTTGAGCAAGGCATCGACGTGCATAGAGCTCCTTTTGGATGGAATAAAGAATTTGCTATCAAGGTCAAGGGGCATCCGCTGGCAGAGCTATCAAGAAGCTATCTGCCTGGGGAGAAGGTGGAGGATACAAGCCAAGCACTCAAGGCGGAGGAGAAGCTGAGGTCGTATTGGTATGTACTTACGCCAGAGGGCGAGTTAATACCAGTAGACAAATTCCATTTTGACAAGAATAAGCAGCTGAAGACACTTGCTGACTATGAGATTACAAAGTCCAGAGCCGTGCATCAAATGCCTCCTCATGTAGAGCTGATGAAGAGACTTGCGATTGCCGATCACGAACCAGGATCTGATCCAGGCAACCTGAGATTCTACCCCAAAGGGAGGTTGATGAAGTCTCTAATCGAGCAATATGTCACGCAGAGGGTCAAGGAGTACGGAGGCATCGAAGTTGAAACTCCGATAATGTACGACTCCAACCATCCAAGCCTTGCAGACTATCTTAACAGATTCCCTGCCAGACAATACAGAATAAAATCCGATGAAAAAGACCTGTTCCTTAGATTCTCTGCCTGCTTTGGGCAGTTCTTGATGGTCAAGGATGCACAGTTTTCGTACAGGCAATTACCTCTTCGAATATACGAATTAACTAGGTACAGTTTCAGGAGGGAGAAGAGCGGGGAACTTGTCGGATTAAGGAGGCTTAGAGCGTTTACCATGCCCGACTGCCATGCAATGTGCGCCGATTTAGAGCAAGCCAAGAGCGAGGCCATTGTTCGATTTGATTTGTCGCAGAGCGTTCTTCAGGAAATCGGCATTTCAAAGGACGATTACGAATTTGCCATTCGATTCACGGAAGATTTCTACAACGAGAATAAGGATTTCGTGCATAGCCTTGCCGGAAAATTTGGCAAGCCTGCACTAGTAGAGATGTGGAAGGAGCGCTTCTTCTACTTTGCATTCAAGTGGGAGTTCAACTTCGTAGATAATCTGGGCAAGGCTTCGGCTCTATCAACAGATCAAATCGACGTAGAGAATGCAAAGCGCTACGGAATAACATACATCGATTCACAGGGTCAAAAAATATATCCAATAATTCTCCACAACTCCCCTAGTGGCGCTGTAGAAAGAGTCATCTACGCTTTGCTCGAAAAGGCATACCGCGATCAACAGAGGGGCAAAGTTGCAACAATTCCATTCTGGCTTTCAGCAACTCAGGTTCGACTAGTACCGCTTGGTACTGAATTTGTTGAAAAGGCATCGGAGATTGCCAAAAGTTTGGAGAACAACAAGATTAGAGCAGACATCGACGATAGGGACGAATCAGTTTCGAAGAAGGTGAGGGACGCGGAAAAAGAATGGGTTCCGTTCATAATTGTACTTGGACAGAAAGAAGGCATCTCGGGGAAGTTTCAAGTTAGGGATAGAATGCAAGGAAAAATGGCTGAGATGACAATGGGTGATCTTGTCGCAGAATGTCTTAAGATGAATTTAGGAAAACCTTACCTCAGCTTACCTCTCCCTAGAATGCTTTCCCAGAGGCCTCTGTTTGTTTGAGTTTCTAGTGCGATTTTTAAGCACGGGGATTATGACGGTGCGCAGATGAAAGATCTTGCAAAGAAACATCACATAATGGGCAATATAGAGCCCATGAAACTTGGCAAGGGTTCCTCTATTGTTGATCTTGTAAGAGCCTACGAGAAATCAGGGGCGTATAATGCAAGGAGGCTTGCCGAGGCCTGCAGGGTCTTTGATGCAATGCTAGATGATGACGCGACTATCTGTCTAACTCTTGCAGGTGCAATGATACCTGCTGGTATGGGAGGCATGATCAATTCCATGCTCGAAGCTGGTTTCATAGATTTCATGATCTCGACTGGCGCTAATCTCTATCATGACATTCATTTCGCTTTGGGTATGCCTGTTCACAAAGGGGATTTCCGCGCAGATGATGCAAAGCTGTTTGAGGACGGTCTGGTAAGGATTTATGACATCTATGTGCCGATGCAGGCACTTCTTGATACAGACAAGTTTGTGCAGGACGTATTTCGGACCTTCAATCCATCCAAACCTACGACAACCAGCGTAGTGCATAACGCTCTGGGTAAGGCGGTGCTTTCCAAGTGTAGGTATCCGGAGAAGTCCGTTCTTGCAACAGCTGCAAGAATGAATGTTCCAATTTTTTCATCCTCTCCGGGAGATTCATCAATAGGGATGAAGCTAGCTGCTTTGAAGCTTGAAAACAAAGGAGTGACAATCGACCCTGATCTGGACGTACTCGAGTCGACAAGCGTTGTAATGAACTCAGACAAGAATGGAGTTGTTATTGTTGGGGGCGGCTCACCAAAGAACTTCTACATGCAGACTCAACCAATGCTCTCGCAGATATTCGGGATCGATAAAGGCGGCCACGATTATGTCATACAAATTACTGCTGATTATCCTCAATATGGAGGGCTTTCAGGCGCCACTCCCGAAGAAGCCGTATCTTGGGGAAAAGTCGTTCCTCATTCTCTCAGCAATGTTGTCGTGATATACGCAGATGCTACACTCGTTGTCCCCATGCTCTTTGGTTATACACTAGCCTCGCACAAGAAGAAGAAACCCAAACGTCTGTTTGCGAAGAGGCAACAAATGCTTAGGGAGTTGAAGAGCGCTGTCAACAAAACGAAAAAGTAGGTCAGCTCTGGCCTCCCCAGAATATCTCGTCTAGAGTTCTAGCGCCGAGAATTTCCTCGAAGTCGTAGCCCAGTGCGTCAAGCAATTGATCGAAAGTGCTTCGCAGATACTCCATGTATTTCTCCGTGTCAACTTCCTCTTTCTTGGCTAATTCAAGTGGTCTCACGCCATTGCTTCCTAATGTTTTGATGAAGGAAATGACTTCTCCTGCTTTGACCTCCTTCCCTTTCTTGATCTTCAGCTGCTCAGCAGCCCTGACATGTTGTGGTTTTGTCCCCTTGTAATCCTCGATCTCCTTGCTCATCATTATTGTAAAGGCAAGTTGGTCTAATGGCACCTCCTTTGCCTTTAATGCCCGAGCCCTTTTCCTGATATCGTTCCTGATGTCTTCTCTTGCCTTTTCGAAATCTTCAGTTGATTGTACTTTGCTCAGAATTTCTACGGTTTCGTAAAACGCATCTTTGATGAATCGAGGGACATGGCTCTTCTTTCCTGTCAGTCCCTTGATATCGATGATTCCATCAGGCATCACGCCGAGATAGTTCTTCTTTCTCGAGGAGAAGGCAACGTAACGATATACTTTGTCAAGATCCAGTTCTATGCCCAGTTTGTCAGACGCCCAATTAGTAATCTCCTTGATCTGCTCTTGACTCGGCGCCTTCAAGAATAGCGAATCTGTGTCACCATAAACAACTTCGATGTCGAGCTCCTTGCACCTGTTAATCGTTGCTGTAATTGTATTCCTGCCTAAAGCAGCCGTGGCATCTGCAACGGGCAAGCAGTATAGAGGAAATATTTCTGCGCCCATAACGCCGTAACTTGCATTCAAAATGACTTTGAGAGCCTGAGAAACAACATTGTAGAGATCCTTTTGTTCCTTTGTTAGATTTGGACTCTTCGCAATGGGTTTGTAGTAATTGACCCTCAAGTCTCTCAGTGAGCCTATCAAAAGTGAAGTTATCCCTCTTCTCTTTGTGCAGACCCAGTATTCGGTCCCCTCGATCTTGTTACTCTTGCATTCTTCGTGAACGCAGCGAACAGTTTCGTATGAGAGATTGTTGACCTTGATAATGCTTGGATACAGGCTTGCGAAGTCCAAAACTGCTACGTTAAAATGCACTCCACTCTTGGGTTCAACAACCATTCCTCCCTTGTACTTCTTGCCTTTTATGATAGCCTCCGTCGATGCACCTCCAACCTCTTGAAGTTCGTCCTTGCGTGGTATTAGGGCGTTCATTCTTCTATGGTCAAATGAAAGCATGCTGCGAATCCAGTTTGAAACTCCTACTCTGGAAGCATCATCAAGCGGCATCTTTGCGACTCTTGCTATTACAAGCAGAATCTTCATCAAAATCTCCTGAGAGAAATTCGTCAGGTCGAATGTTATCTGAGCATCATTGTAGCAGTAGTTTGCAAGTTCGTAATGAGGAAGATTCCCTATAAAATCATCAAGCTCTATCTTAGTCTTACCCAGAAGGGCTTCAGCAACTCCATTTAGCGTGTGCTCTGAGTATTTGTTTCCGAAGGCGTATATCTGCAGAGAACGGTTGATGAAAGTCTTGTAGAGGTCTATGTGAACTCCGCGCCTCAGTCCAGCCCAATCTCGACCTAACTGGATAGGCACCTGTTCTTCATAAATGCCAAGTTTCTTTGCTCGATTGCAGAGATACTTAAGGTCAAATTCATCGCCGTTGAACGTTATCACAAATGGATATTCGTTAATTCTTGCAAAGATGGCATTCAGAAGTTCCTGTTCATCATCGAACCAACGGATGTTTACCTCAGGGCCAAGAACATTCTGCCCGTCCTTGATATCTTTCCTTCTCAGCAGTAACACTTCTTTGAGCCCGTCACTAGAAACAAAAGAAATAGCGATCACTCTATGATCTGCAGTTTCCGGGTCTGGAAGCCTGTTCTCCTCTGGAGGTACTACCTCAATATCAAGTGCGACGCGCTTTATATCCGGAAGCGGTTGACCAAGCAGTTGCGCCCATTCGATGATTTTTGAAGCAGAGTCACCGTCTACTCTAGAAAGACCCTTCTTCAGTGCCTCTCTGACGTTTGCAGGGATATCGTACTCTACGGGCACTATCTTTGAGTTCTGAATCCTATAGAACGCGCCGGGAATTAAACCCTTTTCGTAGTCGTAGAGAAAATTCTCGTAATACTTTATGTCGGATTCCCATGTTGTAGTGATGCTCCTAATGCTGTCTACACCCCCACCTATTGCCAGCGGATTTGTGGTGATGACTTTAGCGACCATGATCTTTCTATCTCCTCTGAGATCAAGTTTCTCGATATCAACAATATCCGCAACATCCTTCCTTGCCCTTAACTCCCTCAAAGTTTCAAGAGACACCTTATCACGTCTAATCAAGCAGTAGGGCCTATGATTCGTGTTATCCTCCCAAAGGTAGATCTTCTTCTCTTTGGGCTCGTAGAATTTCAAAACAGCTTTCTTCTTATCACCATCGTACGTTGCTGAGATAAGAATGGAATCGGACAAATTCTCAACGCTATCGGATTGCGCTTTCTGTTCCACTAAAATTGATGACAAGGCTCGCACCTATTCATCAGGGTTTTGGGATATAAACTGCGGGTCAAGTCGGGCATTTAGCATCTCATTACTCTGCAGCTAAAAGGCATAAGGTGAGATTTATCTAGGTATTCAATGAAGGTCTCTTGTCATGCAAATCCGTCTAAAGTTTCTTGCAACTGCAATATTTGCAATTATGGGTATATTCTGGCTCGCAATAGGTGTAATTGGAGAAGGCTCTCCGCTGTTAATATTTCCTGGCATAGTAAGTTTGATCACAGGTGCGGTGCTTGCCACCGGCTTCCTGAAGGAATATGGGAAGGTTCTGGTACCTTCAGCGGGGATTTACAACTTCGTTCTTGCGGCATATCAAACATATGCGGCGATCAACTTGCTGCAAACAGGCTTGGTTACATTCGCTTCTGCAGCTTTGGCAGGTTATCTTGTATCTGCCATCCTATCCGCGTTTATAGTCCTTGTCAGTTATTCTAACGCGTCAGCTTTACTGCCGTCCGAACCCGAGCTTTCTGAAGAGAGTAAAACGAAGCCGAGCTAGCTACCGCTGTAGAGAAGAAGATGTGCGTTGCGAATACTAGGTTCCATGGCGCCTTCGGATCTGGATAGTTTACTCTTAGGACATCGGGATTAATCCTCCCTGCGAAAGCCTCTGCAGTTAGAAGAGCATTCCATACTGAAAAATTGTAGAAGACTTCGTAAAAAGACTGGAAGGCAACTAGCAAGCTTAACAGAGAGAGTATGGCTCTTCTAAATGAGGACATTTCTGCTATTCTTTCTTCATTGCTCTTGATTACGGCGAAAAAGAACACGACAATAGCAACAGAGAGATAGGTTATCGGCTTGGCAAAGTACGGGAAAGGAAAGTCTACTTCCACGAGAGTCTGACCTACTGTAACTACGCCCGTAGTCAGATATTCCCTCAAAGCTTCCCCAACTCCGTATACCGTTGTAAGAATTATGACGGAACCAGAAATTAGTGCCAATGCGGTATAAAGATCGCGAACCTTATGATCATATTTACTCCTGGCTGTCTGTTCCATACAGGTCGCGTATGCAAATGCATAGCTAGTATAAATCCGTAAGGTCGTCATGATTTTGTTTTTTGGTCAGCAACTATGGCATTGACTACTTTCTGAACTGCGCTAGGTCAGTTTCATCTGACGAGTCTTTCATCTCCTCTTGAGGAGGCTTTCGCTTTTTCTTGCTACCTATCCTCTGGCTTATCGCTACTATGCTCGATATGGTTGCAATGACCAACAATACGAAAATTATATCTGAATTTGCAGTCACTTGTGGCCCCTGAGAAGTCAGCCCGAGAGCAACAATCGCCCCAGGAATGTCCGCTGCAGGACCTCCGCTGACAGGCACGAACAGCATCATTTCTCCCTTCAAGCCTGCTCCTATGGAGGGAGGGGAGGAGAATATCGCGTTGAACCTTCTCTGCCAGAGCAGTTTCCCATCATCCGAATCCAAAGCATAAAGTCTTCCATCGCGATCTCCAAAGTAAACTATCCCTCCGGAGACCATGCAGCATCCTCCAGAGATTACAGTATTATCGATGAAGTATTTCCACTTGATCTTACCATTAGTTGCATCTATTGCGTATACAGTCGCGTTGATGGCTGTTGGAGCTGAAGTTATCTGCTCCGCTCCGGCAAAAGTTTCGTTGGCAGGAGGCCTCTCTGAGACCGGGGAAGGCTTCACTCTTACGCAGTCGTTCTTTATGGCTACATAGATTGTATTATACGCAAATGCGTTGGGAGTCTCTATGGCGCCTGTATGCGACGGGCAGAGAGTATAGAACCCTCTGCTGTCCCACGTAGATTTATCGGCTGCATATACTGCAGTCAGGTCCGCTAAATTGCCGGCATTTGCATTCAGGTCATTTTTCCTTGCAACACCTGGAAGATTCAATGGCTGCCACACTGGCTGTCCGGAAAAAGCGTCTAATGCGTAGACGTATCCATTCTTGCATCCCTGTATGACAACTTTCTTCTCGGTGCCGTTGATGGGGACTTTAGCCAAAATTGTATTCCATCCGCAGTCGTAATCAGACAAGTCGTGCGTAGTGGTCTGATAATACCATATCAAAGAGCCGTCATTCGCATTGAGTGCAACGATGGAATCCGTGAAAAGGTTGGGGCCAGGGCGGTTCGTCGCGTTGAATGGCGGTGCAGGATTCCCTGTTCCAAAGTAGACTATTCCTGTCTCCTCGTCAACAGAAAACCTGCTCCACACGCCTCCTCCTCCAACAAGTTTGCCATTCCCCCAGTCTCCCCTTATTGCCTCAATGTTTCCCCTCGGAGCCTCATCTATTCCCCAGTCTACATCATTAGCTGCAGGAACGACGTACCATCGCCAGACCTCTTGGCTGGTCTTCAGATCGTAAGCGGCGACAAATCCCCTTCCTCCATAGGAACTGCCTGCTGGTGCGGTTATGAGCAGACCCTTCTTCTTGTAAACGGTAGGAGGATAAGAGGGGCTGTATTTGCCGTCATTTCCTTCGGCCCTATCACACATGCCACCTATGGCAGTCCTTACGCTCCCGGTTAAGGCATCAAGGCCAAAGATGGTGCAATCCTTCGACAGATAATAGACGACCCCATCTATGATGTCTATCCCGTGGGTGTGTATCAGCCCCGTCGCTACAGGCCTGTTATTGGGGCTGAAGGGAGGGCGGAAAGCCCAAACTATCCTTCCGTCATCAGCATTTAGGGCGCCTATGAGCTCGTCGCCCTTCACGAAATACACTATCCCTTCTACGACCAGTGGAGGATGTTCTACTCCTTCTGCCACTCTTACAACATCCTTCATTATTCGTGCCCTTGGCAGCGGGAGCATCCAC
>JACPBJ010000057.1 GCA_016180375.1 Nitrososphaerota archaeon
TCTGGTGAGGACAAAATCCAGGAAACTGGTGATGTCACATCCCACGGTCCAGTCAAAGTAGTCGTTTCAAGAGGATCCTCAAGCATGGTATTAGCCACTGCTGGATTCACTGGAACTTCTGGTAACAACGGTAAAATCACTGTTGGAACCGATACTGCAGACAACGTAGGCTTTGTGACAAGAGAGCTCGGTCCAATTACCGAGACAGCTCCGGACTCTGGCATCTTTGAATTTGACGTAGTAGTCAGATATACTGATGGTCCATCAAGTTCCACATGTCCAACAACCAACAACTTCGTCTCAGCAAACAATAGCACAAGATTCACTAGTGAAACAGCAAGATTTAGTACATCTTCTGGTACATCAGCAGAATATTGTCTATTGCAAGGTGATATTGTTACAGTAACATACAGAGATCCAGCTGATTCATCAGGCCAACCAAATACAATCACTGACTCTGCAACATTTGACCTAAGAAACGGTGCTATTCAATCTGACAAGTCTGTCTACATCATTGGCGGCGACATGATCTTAACGGTCATCGAACCAGACTTTGATAGAGATAACGACTCTGCAGAAACTTACGATCTAGACTTACTTGAATGGGATTCCGATGCAGCAACTGTTACCATGGGTGACCTTGGTGGCGAAGCCGCAGCATTTGATCCAGAGCCCTCTGCATTAAGAGAGACTGGTGACAGCACAGGAATCTTCCAGACAGTAGTCGAAATTCCATCAACTCTTGACGGCGACAAGCTAGAAAGAGGAGAGGTAATCGATCTAGAATACACTGACTGGGGTCCATCTGGCGCAGATTACGTTGGACAAGAAAGCGAGGATGTCAACTTGACAATCTTCACATCCAACTTTGGTGCAACTGTAGAGTTAGACCAAAAGGTCTACACTTGGACTGATAAGGTATACATCACAATTATCGCACCTGACCACAACTTTGATAGTAACTTGATCGACACAGTAGGTGACACCACAGACGACCCAGTAAAGGTCGCCACAAGGGGTCACAAACTCGACAACTACCATCTAACAGAGTCAGGCGTTGACACCGGTATCTTCACGGGCGAAGTAATCCTTACAGGATTTGCCCACGATGCCGATGGTGATGCATCAACCGGAAGCAGCGGAAATGACGCACCAAACTTCTCAGGTAGCTCCTTATCTGGCACATCAACAACCGGCTTGGGTCCAACAAATGGATACTTGCAGGCTGATGATGATGACGGTCTTACAGTCTCCTTTGAATTCTCAGAGGATGAAACAATCGTAGGATCTGCATTAGTTAGATGGAATATCGGTGAAGTCGCATGGCTCGAAGCAAGCTATCCAGCCAGCGGAACCGGCGTAGTAAGAATTATTGATCCAGACATGAATCTGAACCCAGAAGCCATAAACAACTTTGCGGCTGATGTATGGTCAGATTCAGATGCAGGAGGTATTGATCTAACTGTTACTGAGACTAATGAGGCATCCGGAATATTCGAGGGTACTGTATACTTTACAACTACCGACGAATCTTCAGGCCACAGACTCAGAGTCGCAGAAGGTGACACAGTCACAGCAGAATATCAAGACAACACACTACCATCCCCATACACAAGATCAGATGAACTCGATATCACAGGCACAGCGTTTATCGGCACTGTAGTGCCACCACTCGAAAGAGCTCCAGCATCCAATGCTAGAGTAGTTGACGCTTTTGGTAACTCACTAGATGAGGTATCAGTAGATCAACAGGTGCAAATTACAGCAGACCTGATAAACGGCCAGGATAGAGAGCAACCATTTGCATACTTGGTACAAATTCAGGATGAGAATGGTGTCACTGTATCACTTGCATGGATCACTGGTTCACTATCAGCAGGTCAGTCATTTAGCCCAGCATTGTCTTGGATTCCAAGCACATCCGGAACATACACTGCAACAGTGTTTGTTTGGGAAAGTGTTGACAATCCAACAGCGTTGAGCCCACCTGTATCTGTAGACATAACTGTCAGTTAAGACTAACATAAAACTATCCCTTTTTTTCTTTTTTTGAATCCTCTCTAGTGGATACTATCATAACCAATATCTAGCAGATCTTTTCCATACTAGTAAATGAAAATACTCGTTTTGTTTTTCCTAGGACTGATATCTGGTATGGCATTTGCCACAGATTCTGCCTTTGCAGAACTGGACCTGTTTACCGATAACCAAGTGTATTCCCCAAATAGGCCGCTCTTTGTGTATGGGCAGGCGCTTCCTCACGAGGACATAGTCCTTAGAATTTTTGCACCAGATGACACGATTGTAACGTTTACACAGGTAACGTCTGATGACAAGGGCAAGTTCCAAATGGAATTATTTATCTGGCCTGACGCGTCCACATCGTTCCCATACGGGACGTATACCGTTGAGGCAATAAGCACGCAGCAAAGCGGCATATCCAAAAAAATAGACGTCAAGTTTTCATCGTCTTCTGAAACTGAAAAAATCCCAATATCTAGAAACATCAGCACGTTGGTGTTTGCCCCGGAAACTGCCGCGATAAACGTGCCGATGAAGATTTTTGTCCAGACGACAAGTGACGGGCTGCTAATTGGCGGAAGCCCGGAAAAACTGCTTGGCACATCACACGTGCACCTGCCTGACGGGCAGGTTGTGAACCTGTCAGACTCATTTAAGATCCTGCACCAGGGCCTCTACTTTGCAGAATACACACCGGTGCAGGAGGGCACCCACGTATTTCACGTGGTAACATTCTCCCAAGGGGCAATCTCTCACGGCTCGTCTGCAACACTGGTCCAAAAGCAGGACATCGGGGGAATATCAGAGCAAATCATCAAACTAAATTCAGCCCTTGGAGACACGTCACAGGAGCTTGCAAACCTCAAAACAGGAATAACGGGATTTGGCTCATCGCTTGACTCTGCAAGCCAAAACCTTGACAAGAGCGTAAGCGCCATATCGACATCTGTTGAAAACA
>JACPBJ010000132.1 GCA_016180375.1 Nitrososphaerota archaeon
CGCATAACAAAAATCGTCATCGTGATGCGCGCGGTGCATCATTAATCATTAGAAAAGGATGCCATCGTTATGCAGTCAAGAGTTTCTAAACCCATCACGGACTGGCCAGCTGGTCGCCGGAGCCTAGAAGATTCGTAAAAGCGGATGGTAGCGGATTTAGCCGCGAACTTCTATTGATTCGAACCAAAGCTCGATAAATCAGACTGCTCTAGCCTTAAACAGTATAATTTGAAGGAATTTTCATGGGCCAGGGCGGACTTGAACCACCGACCTTCGCTGTGTAAGAGCGACGTCCTAACCGAGCTAGACGACTGGCCCGAGAGAGCCAGAATTTGCGTTTTCTAATAAGCATTCCAGCTTCATTGGTGCAGCTATGTCTCACAGTTTTGACCGATACTAACAGTATTATTTAATTAAAAATTGATGAGGCAATTTGTTGCACAAAATTTCACCACTTTATCGCGTCCCCTCATCATAGTCTAACATGGGGCCTGTTTTGTTAGTAACTCTTGCACTATACTATTGTTGCTTTATATGGCAACCCCCATTGTCAATTTGCACGCAGGGGCACGCTATTACGGAAATTAATGAGAAAGCGGTTATTTACAAAGGCTAACCATGCATAGTTGGATGCCAAGCCAGGATGAACCATCAAGGACGGAGAAGCTCTTCAAGAAATTTGCCAAGCAATGGATGGCTGGCGATACGCTTGATGATGCGGTATTGAGGGCTAAGGAGTCGAATAAGAACGGCATCAATGGAATAATCAACCTGATTGGAGAGCTTGCCACGAGCGAAGAGACGACTAAGCCTACTGTTCAGGAGTATTTTGAGATATTACAAGCAATAGACAAAAACAAAGTTTCAGCATGTATCACAGTAAAGCCAACTCAGATGGGCGCCAGCATTGATGAGAAACTCTGCAGAGAGAATTTCGCAAGATTGCTTGACGAAGCAAAAAAGCTGAACATCTTTGTCTGGATAGACATGGAGAGCTCGAAATTTACCCAATTAACTTTAGACCTCTACAGAAGTTTGAGCAAAGCGTACGATAATGTTGGAGTCGCCCTCCAAGCCTATCTGAAGAGAAGCGCAAAGGATCTTGATGGTCTGCTGTCAATAGAAGGGAAAGTAAGGTTATGCAAAGGTGCATACAGGGAAAGCAGCGACATCATAGTTGGTTCAAAAGAATTTATTGATCAGAACTTCTTCAATTTGATGAAGGTTCTCTTCGAGAAAGGGAACAATTTTGCTATAGCAACCCACGACAACAAGTTGATCGAAAAGGCAAAGGAACTCTCGAAGGATTACAACAGAAATTTTGAATTTCAGATGCTTCTAGGTATTAGAGAGAACCTAAAGTTCAAACTTGTTGCTGAAGGTTTCAGAGTTTCGAACTACATTCCTTACGGCAGGAAATGGCTCGCATACACCATGAGAAGGCTCCGAGAAAGACGTAGGAACATCCTCCTCATATTCAGGTCGCTATTCGGAGGATAAGCATAAGCCACAGTGCTTTTGCACTTAATGTGAATTACGGTGCAGTCAAGAATACTCGTCATCGATCCCTCTATAGCAGGTATATCCGGAGATATGGTTGTAAGCGCAGCCATAGACCTTGGAGCCGATCAGAAAAGAACAGTCGATGCGATGCTGTCTGCCAAGAAGTATGTTAGAGGCTGCAGCAAGCTAGAGATCAAAGTTAGGGATATTGTCAAGCAGGGTTTCAGAGCCAAGCATCTAGTCGTCGATGCAAAGGAATCTGTTCATGAAAGGAGGGCAAGCGAAATGATGGAAGCATTGAAGGATTCGCTGTCTGCTTTAGGCTTATCCAAAAGTGCAGAGAAGTTTGCTATTAATACGCTCAAGACACTTGCTGATGCGGAAGGGAGACTCCACGGTGAAAATACGGGTAATGTTCACCTGCACGAAGCTGGTTCGATAGATACTATCGTAGACATCTTAGGCTCTGCTTGCGCATTTGACGATCTAGGCATAATCGATGGTGCCAGGGTTCTTACAACGCCTGTGGCAGTTGGTGGAGGCTCATTTTCTTTTTCGCATGGCAAAGTTGCTAGTCCTGGCCCTGCCGTACTTGAGATTGCCAAGCAATACAAGCTCCCAATAGTTGGAGGACCTGTTCAAGCGGAGCTCGCAACGCCAACAGGGGTGGCATTACTTGCAAATCTTGTCGATGAAACTATCAAATTTTATCCGAAAATGAAACCTCTAGCTGTAGGTATTGGGGCAGGGAGACGAGATTTCAAGACTGTTCCAAACGTTCTCAGGCTGACTCTAGGTGAATCAATTTCTAAAATGCCGGCTGAAGAGATAGCAATTCTGGAAACGAATCTGGATGACATAACTGGAGAGCACTTGGCGCATGCTTCAGAAGTATTGATGGATTCGGGGGCAAAGGATGTCACGATAATACCTTCTCTTACGAAGAAGGGTAGGCCGGGTTACCTGCTGAGAGTTATTGTTGGAACCTCGAAGGCTGATGATTTAGCAGAAAAGATGATGCTTGAAACAGGAACTCTGGGAGTCAGGATAATTACAGCGATAAGACATGTAGCGTCAAGGAACATTGTTAAAGTTCCCGTGAAGATTGGTGGAAAGAGATTCTCAGTAGATGTGAAGGTTTCAAGGAATGCTAGAGGGGATGTAATAGCGATAAAACCAGAGTATGAAGCGATCAAGAGACTTGCGAAGAAGTTGGATGTTCCTGTGATTAGGCTTGCTGGAGAAGTTCAATCACAAGTAAGCGCGAATTTCTTTAATGGACGACTGTTGAGCGCGGGAGATATTCGGAGCGAGCAGGAAGCTAATAGAAACCAACACAGACAGAAGTCTTAACTCATTTTCCCCTTGTCGCTGCTCTTCTGGCTATTAACCCTGCAATCACTCCAGCAGCAACTCCAGAGTCAATGTTGACTGTTGCAACTCCAAGAGAGCAAGCCTGAAGCATTGCTTGTAGAGCAGCCATACCTTTGCCGCCAAAACCGTACCCAACTGATGTCGGGACTCCAATTACAGGAACGTCGACCAGCCCTGCAACTATTGTTGGCATAGCACCCTCCCTCCCCGCAACAGCGATGATAGCATCAACATCCTCTTCTATCATTTTCTTGATAGAAGGGAAGAGCCTGTGTATGCCGGCAACTCCGATATCATAAGTACATATCGCCTTGCACCCCATTTCTTCAAGCACAACTTTCGCTTCTTCAGCGACGGGTATGTCGGAAGTGCCAGCTGTTATGATGCCCACTTTTCCTAGAATGGTTGCTCTCTTTGCTCCCTTCGATCTTAAGACTAGGATTCTTGCTAATTCGTTCTTTTCAATTCTTGCTCCTTTGGGGAGAAGCTTTCTGATGGCTTTTTCATGATGTTCATGTACTCTGCTGACTATTACGCTGCCATTTTTCGCAATTGCTGTTACCGCTATCTTTGCTGTATGTTCAGGAAGTTTGCCTTCTGCAAGTATTATTTCTGGTACCCCTTTCCGCAGTTGCCTTGAAATGTCTATTCTTGCTAAATCCTCAACCTCTTCTATCGCATTCAGTTTCAGCTGTTTTTCTGCTTCAGCAATAGAAATTTCTCCCTTGGAAAACTTCTCCAGAATTTCCTTTATCTGCATGGGGCTGCTTCCTTAATGCGTAAATCGTTTGTTCATGCTGCCGGTGCTGTAGCCTGAAAGTTCGATGGTAACATATGTGAAGCCCAATGCCTTAAGCTCTGCATCGATTTTGTCCATAATTTCTTCATCGAAAAGCATCTTCCTTTCATCCCTTCCAACTTCAATCCTTGCAATATCTCCATGGCTTCTTACCCTGAGCTGCTTTACTCCTGTGATCTCTTTGATGAACTTCTCCGCCTTCTCTACTTGTGATAGGCCGCTCAAGGTTATCATCTGCCCATATGCAAATCTTGAAGATAAACAAGCAAGTGAAGGCTTGTCGGCAGTCGGCAATCCAAGTTCTTTTGAGAGAGCTCTGATTTCATCCTTTGCAAATTCCAGCTCTGCAAGGGGGCGTCTTATCCCTTCTTCCTCTTCTGCTAGCGCGCCTGGCCTATGTCCCTTCAGGTCATCAGCATTGGTGCCATCCACTATGGTTGCAATTCCCATCTGTTCTGCAAGAGGCTTCAATTTGACGAATAATTCTTTCTTGCAATAGTAGCATCTGTTCGGAAGGTTTTTCACGTAATCAGGATTCTCGAGCTCATCGGTTCTTATCACTAAATGCTTTATCCCAATTTTTGCTGCAAGTTGCTTCGCCTCCTCTAACTCTTCTCTTGGAAGGCTGGGAGAATCTGCAGTCACGGCGATTGCATTTTTTCCTAATGATATGTAAGCAGCCTTTGCAAGCAGAGTGCTATCTACTCCTCCAGAAAATGCGACTAATGCTGAGCCCTTGTCAGAGAACCAGCTCAAGAGCTCTTCAAGCCGCAATGATAGTGCTCTCTGCATTGGCGCTTGTTGGTACGAATTCTAGTTAAGGTTTGTTATACCAACTTTTGAGTTAATTTGGTAGATCGACTAACCCAAATTCTGCCAAAGACCGATAACATTTCCTTCTGAGTCTTCGATATAAGCGGCATAACCCATATCGCCCACTTTTGATTTTTTCCTTACTAACTTGCCGCCCTGTTCGACGACTTTCTCACAATCTTTTCTATATTTGCCACGTTAATCGTTATTACGGGTGATTTTACAGGGGCTTGTCGCTTTAACATGCCTCCATTAATGGCGCCGGGCGTTTTGGGCATTCTTTCCTTATCCGAATCTACTGTACTGACTAGAGTATAGCCCATTTCTGGGATGCTATTCATCTTCCATCCAAACGCAGTTTTGTAGAACTTCTGAGCCCGAGCCACATCATCAGCAGGGATTTCAAAATGAACAACCTTATCCATCAAATCACTTCATGCGAATAACAAGCCAGAGGCTAATAAATTCGCTCCAACTTTTTGATGAACTCAAGGTTCTTTGTGTTTCAAGCATTCAATAATACTAGTTTCAGTTATGATTTTGTGAACTTTAACGTCATTTTTTGATGATGGTATACCATCGACAATTTGAAAGTCAAATGCAAGGGCGATTATCGGTGTTCCATCTTCCAGCTTTGACAGAAATTTGTCGTAGTAGCCCTTTCCAAAGCCTAGCCTATTCCCACTTTTATCAAATGCGACGCCAGGCACTATTACCAGATCGATGGCTTGAGGAAGGATCCTAGAGCCTCCTGCAGGTTCAAGTATCCCAAAGCTTCCTTTATTGAGATCCTTCATGCTTCTGATTTCAATGAACCTCAAGGCATTGTTCTTGACAACTTTTGGGACGCATATTCTCTTGCCCAGCGACAAAGATTCTTCTATCATAGTAGTTGTATCGACTTCTCCCTCTCTTGCAATTGAAACATAGAATGCAATTGTGCCTGCTCTATTGAATTCCTGTATGGATGAAAGTGATTCCCAGATGGCTTTGCTCTTCCTTTGGATGATGGAGGGAGATTGATTCCTCCTTTGCTGTCTAATATGGTTTCTTATCTCGTTCTTTGACAAGAAGTGATTTGAAGGGTTTCCAGTCTTTTATTATATACTATCCCAGGTTCTGATAACTCTTCAGCTATGAGAGAACACTTATGTTTTGAGTTTATATTGCAAGGGAGGGTAGAAATTTCTACACACAGGCTAGTATACCCCGAAGAGTTCGGAACCCTCCGATTCACCTTTTAATATAGTCAATAGGATAAATTGGCAGTTGAGTCCTAACCCTCCAAAGTTTCTTCGCGTAGCAGAGATAACCGTGCATGACAGAGAGTTAGAGATTCGCTGGAGCGATGGGCATGTCAGCGTATACCCTCACAAGTTCCTGCGCCAGAAATGCAGATGCGCTCTTTGCGCCGGTGAGCCATTCCTTTCTCCGGGTGGGTTGATGATGCCAAATACTAACCTTCCAAACGTACCTGACAGTGTATCGCCAACAAGATTCGGCCAAGTGGGAAACTATGGCTTGAGCATAAACTGGAGCGACGGTCACAGTACCGGCATCTACAGTTTCAATTATCTCAGAGAAATATGCCAATGCGAAATCTGCACTGCGAAGGGTTAATATCACCAAAAGAAAGTTATGATCAAACGGGAAGTATTTGGCTGATTTTAGGAAACTTGTAAGCGATTTGTTAGTTCAGAAACCTGAACTCTCAGAGCAGAAGCTCCTAGAGCTGATAGAACAGAAGAAAAAGAAAGTTGGAGGAGGCTATCTTACCGATCAAGGGGCTCTTTTCCTTGTAGCTTCAGATCTGGGAATTTCTCTCGATTATGCCTCTTCTCAAGACCTGTCATTGAAAGACGTGTACATTGGTGCAAATAGCATAACGGTAAAGGCCAGAATTCTTGCAATTTACTCAGCAAGAGAGTATGAGAGAAAAGATGGCACAAGAGGGGAGTTCAGGAAAATCTTGCTCGTCGATGGGGAAGGTTCTGCAAGACTTACCCTCTGGGATGAAAAGGTGAAACTAGTTGAAGAGCTTTCCCTGAAAGTTGGTGATGTTATCAGAATAGCTAATGCGTACGTTCGCGCAGCTTTAGATGGTTCTCCATCTCTGAACTTGGGCCAAAAAGGCACCATTGAAATTCTTCAGGACGATAAGATACCATCCTTACGCTCGAAGGCCAAGAAAGTTTCAGACGTCAAATCAATCCAACAATCAATAGTACTGGAGTGCGTTGTTCAAAGCGCGCCAAGGAAATCTGATTTTACGACCAAAGACGGCAGGCAGGGAACGCTTCTGCAGTTCGTTGGAGGGGAAAATAGGGCAGAAATGAGAGTCGTGATATGGAATAACCCATTGGACGAATTACTCAATGCAGGAGTTGGCTCGAGAATACTGCTTGTCAACGTAAGATCAAAAGAAACCAATGGTATCTATGAAATTCATGGAGATGAAGGGACGATGGTGCAGATTATTAGCCATGTGCCTGTAAAGCAAACAGCGCCTCTTCAGAATACTGTAATTGAGATAGAGGGCTCCGTGTTATCCGTAGGTGATACAAGGCTTACGAAAAATGGGCTTCCATCCGTTCAAGCGTTGCTGGTAGGCAGTGACTACAAAATCTATACGGCAATTCTGATAGGCGATGCTAGTAGTATTCTTTCGGACAATCCCAGCATAAGGAAACTCGGGTTGAAAGGCAGATTAGTTGATGAGAGAAGGCTAATATGCGATGACAAAGCGTCCATTACAGTTTTGCCATCATCGGATAAGGGAAAAGAGGCAGTTCTTACGAAACTTAGCAAGATTGAAACTGACTCTGCTCCCATTTTCTGCGATGTTATCGCTCTTTCAAAGTGTAATGCTGATGAAATAACGACAAAAGAGGGAGAAACTGTCAGGAAGGCAGAGCTCATAGTTGGAGATGAGACTGGCGAAACAAGATTGACAGCATGGAGAGAAGAGGCGAAACTCATTGAGGGGATACAGCCAGGTGAGAAGTTAAGGTTGAAGGGATTTCAGGCGCAAAAAGGCAAGGATGGTTCTATGACCTTACTTGCTAAGCCATATTCTTCAATAGAAAGAAGCTAAGTATCCCAGAATCCTCTTGTAGTTACGTAGGTCTTCTCCGCTATGTAGATGTTTTTCAGAAATTCTTCTTGAGTTAGGCTCTTTCTAAGAACTCTAGCAGCGGTATCAGGCCCTAAACCAAATCCTGACAATGCAAAAACTGCCTTCGCGCCAAAGTTCTGCACTAGCGAAGATGTCTTCCATGATCTCCTAAAATGGTTCTCCTCTTCTGGAGTAAGTTTCTTTCCGTTCTTCTTCTTTGCAACGATCTTCACAAGATCAAGATCTCCAACGTAGGTGCATGCAATTAGCCTTGATCTGCAGACAGGGCACGCTATTGGTTCCTTCAACTCTTTGGTCTTGAGCACGGATTCCCATCTTCCGCAGCTCATGCAAACAAGCCTGTTCCGAGTATTCTGCAGCCTCTCCCCAACTAGATCAAGAATGCTCTTTTCGACGCTCAACGGCATTGCAGCAAAGCTAGATGCATAATCCAGAATCGGCTTTGCAAGCGGTGAAAATTCTGCTACGTCCTTCTCGAGTATTCTTATTCCTCCACTTTTGGTCTTCTCAATAATCTTGACAGAGCGTTCCAGATCGTATTTTTCGAGCAGTAACTCCCTGAGCACTTCTTTGTACAAGGGAGTCTTTGCATACCTGTCCTGAATCAGCCTCGATGCTCTCTTATCGTATTGAGAATCCTTGTTTATTACGCCGAACCTCTTTGCAACGTACCAAGTCTTCCAGTTAAGTGGATGCGTTCCTATTACAGCAACGGATAGAATTGGTTCTAAATCAAAACTTTCTTTGAGTACATCGCTTACTTGTCTTGGTGCTATGTTTCCTTGAGATGTCAGAACAATTCTATAGGCATCGGATCTTGCTTCTACAAGAAGGCCAGATTTTGAAGAAAGCATAGTTGAAAGAATTGTTGCCAAGGTTTGATTTACCTTAGAACCGAAGCAGGCGTGAACCACTACAGCTCCTGAGCCGACCTTTCTTTCAATCGCAATATTGTTTTCATCAGGCAGGATGCCAAGTATCTTCTTTGTTGCTTCCAGCCTTTTCCTCTGCTTCTCGCCAGCCCTCTTTTCGGAACCATCAAGTATAGCATGTCTTAACTTTCCAACCCTTACAGCAGTTCCATAATCAATTGGTATGAGCTCTCCCATCCAGTAAGGTATCGTTGCAAGATCTCTGAACATTGGTTCGACATGCATTACTTTCTTGTCTTCATCAACGGAAACTATTCTCCATGAATTCCCTCTTAAGACGAACGACTTCCCCGGCTCTCCGTATTCGCCGACGAATATCTGATCCAAACTGCCGATCTTCTTCTTGGTTGTAATGTCAGTAACTTGGAACTGAACTATGTCTGGTATGGTTGAAATATTCTCGTAATAATACTCGAATATTCTTGGGCCCTTTCTGAGCATCTCTCCATCGAACCTTGCGACTCCGTGCCTGTCCAATAACTCAAGGCAGTTCTTCACAGTATCAACATCAATATTCCTGAATGGATAGGCCTTGCCTACCGTCTCCAGAATTTCCTGCACAGAAACTCTGCCTTCCTCTAATACCAGCCCGGCTACATGATGGGAAAGAACGTCTAGAGCATCTTCGTGCATGTCCAGAGGCTCCAGATCGCCATCCCTGACTCTGTCAATTAATGCAAGAGACTCGAGCTCGTCATCTTCCCTATGCGCTATCAGGGTGCCTTTTGCCACTTCGCCTATTCTGTGCCTGCTTCTTCCAACTCTCTGTATGAGTTTTGTTGCCTGCCTTGGTGAGCCCATCTGAATAACCAGGTTGACATTTCCAATATCTAATCCAAGTTCTAGCGAAGATGTGCAAACAACAATTCCAGCTTCTCCAGCCCTCAGTTTCGCTTCGGTCTCCTCTCTCGTGTCCCTAGAAAGTGAGCCGTGATGCACCTCTACGGGAATCTCAGGCGATCTCGCTTTTAATAGAGCACCCAGTGATTCGGCTTCGTCTCTTGTATTTGTGAAGACTAGAGTGCTGTTATTGGATCCCATGCTTGCTGCAAGGTTCAGAATTGCATCAGCAACTTCCGCCATCAAGCCTTCAACATTGACACAGTCTATATCGTAACCCCGTATCGAATGGTCTATCAGAATAGCGGCACTACGATCCTTCCCAGCAAGAAACTTCGCAGCTGAATCAAGATCGCCTACAGTTGCGGATAGTCCAACTCTTACAAGAGGTCTTCCTGCTACCTTTTCCAGCCTTTCCAGACTGACAGAAAGATGAGTCCCTCGCTCGTTTCCAATCAATTCATGGAGCTCATCAATTATGATCCATTCTGTTGATGCTATTGCATCTCTTGAGCGCTTGCTCGTGAGCAGAATTACCAGTGTCTCAGGAGTAGTTATGAGCAGGTCTGGAGGATCTTGAAGCATCTTCTGCCTTTGGCTTTGGGAGGTGTCTCCGTGCCTTACCTCTGCCCTGAGATTCAGGCTTTCAGCATAGCCAATTATCCTCCTGAAGATGTCTCTGTTTAGTGCTCTCAACGAGGTTATGTAAATTGCCCTTATGCGCTTGCGCTTCCCTTCGGAAGCGAGAGCAGTCAGAACTGGAAAGATGGCTGCTTCGGTCTTACCAGAACCGGTAGGAGCAACGAGAAGTGCGTTCTTCTTTCTCAGAATTACTGGATACGCTTTGCGCTGAATTGGTGTAGGCTCTTGCCAGCCCAGTTCCCTGAACTTCGCTAGCACTGCTTCTTCTAGATGCTCAACCGCCGACATAATTTTACTTGGACTGTTCCTTGTCTTTGTCCTTGTCCTTGTCCTTGTCCCTTCTCATTGATTCATATTCGTAGACAAAGATGATCACAAGCGTGGCTATGAAAAGCACTGCAACTAGGCTTGTAAGGAAGTTGTAGTAATCTGGAATGCTCAAACTTTAACCCGATAAAACCGTCGATCCCTTTCGATTTAACCTTTCCGTCTTACCTTAGCAAGAGAAAATCTACAGCATAGATTCATAACCAAAGATTTTTAGGCATTCAATTTCCGAAACTAAGTGGAATGGGAAAGACGCTTGCTGAGAAGTTGGTAAGCTCTCATGCTGGCAAGAGCGTTTCCGCCGGTGAGAGTGCTATCGCAAGGGTCGATTATGCGTTTACTCATGATGCCAGCGGTCCTCTTGTAGTAAAGAAGCTCAAGGAGATTGGAGCGAACAAGCTCTTTGACCCAAAGAAAGTCATAATCTTCATTGATCATGCGGTTCCAAGTCCCAGAATGGAAGTTTCTAACGATCATGCAATATTGAGAGAGTTTGCGAAGAGTATTGGATGCATATTTGAAGAGGCAGGGACAGGAATCTGTCATCAGGTAGTTGCAGAGAAGTATTCCGCTCCCGGAAGAATAATTGTTGGCACGGATTCTCATACTGTAATGGGAGGAGCGTTAGGAGCTTTTGCAACAGGCATGGGTGCAACTGACGTTTCCGTTGCTATGGCGTTCGGAAAGACTTGGCTTAGGGTTCCCGAAACTTACCGCTTCATAATTGATGGCAAAA
The DNA here is from genome assembly GCA_016180375.1 of Nitrososphaerota archaeon. Classification (GTDB taxonomy): domain Archaea; phylum Thermoproteota; class Nitrososphaeria; order Nitrososphaerales; family UBA57; genus JACPBJ01. The sequence continues at coordinate 11,103 of JACPBJ010000132.1, forward strand.
TGCCCAAGGGTGTATACTCAAAGGACATAATCCTGCATCTGATAGGGATACTTGGCGCCGAAGGAGCCACGTACAAGTCGATGGAGTTTGAAGGCAGCACTATACGCAATATGGAGATGTCAGAAAGGCTCGTGCTTCCAAACATGTCTGTTGAGGCAGGAGCCAAAGTGGGGTTGATACCATCAGATTTGAAGACGCAAGCCTATCTGAAGCAGATGGGCAGGATGCATGAGTATATCGAACTTTCTGCGGATGCAGACGCGCAATATGAAAAAACATTTGAGATAGACGCTACAAAACTCACGCCCATGGTGTCTCTCCCACATGCTGTTGATAATGTAAAGAGTATCGACGAAATAGGAGAAGTCAAGGTGGATCAAGTGTTTGTGGGCAGCTGCACAAACGCGAGGCTTGAGGATTTGAGAATTGTCGCTTCAATGCTAAAAGGGAAGAAGGTGGCTCCAAGCGTCAGGCTGGTTGTTACACCGGCATCTCGCAAAATCTACATGGATGCCGTGAAAGATGGAACTATTGAAACTTTGCTTGAGGCTGGAGCTGTAATCACACCATCAGGTTGCGGTATGTGCTTCGGGGCTCTTGGAGGGGTACCTGCTGACGGCGAGCGAGTATTCTCAACGACGAACAGAAACTTCCAAGGGAGGATGGGAAACCCTAAGGCGTTTACATATCTTGGCTCTCCTGCAATGGCCGCTGCTACTGCGCTCAGAGGAGTAATTACGCATCCAGCAGAGGTTCTCTAGATGCCCGGCAAAGCTTGGAAATTTGGAGACGGCATAAGCACTGACCATATAGCGCCGGGAAGGTACTTCCATCTGCGCTCTAACCTGCCTGAGCTTGCAAAGCATGTGCTTGAAGATGCCAGAGCCGATTTTGCGCCTAATGTAAAGAAGGGAGATTTTGTCGTAGCAGGGAGGAATTTCGGCCTCGGTTCAAGCAGGGAGCATGCTCCTACAATAATCAAGATGGCTGGCGTAGCGGCTGTAATTGCAAAATCGTTTGCAAGGATATTCTACCGCAACTGCATCAACATCGGCTTGCCTGCAATAATAGCCGATTCTGACCAGATAGATGAAGGCGATACGCTTGATGTCGATCTTGCCGCTGGCAAGATAAGGAATCTAACAAAGAGCATAGAGCTGAACTTCCCTCCTCTGCCTGAGGTTATGACAAAAATACTGAAAGAGGGAGGGCTGATACCTTACGTCAAGAAGTATGGCGAGCTTCCTGAGATATAGGATGATCCTAACGGAAACCTTAATGAATAAGATAACAGGCGCAACATTGTTTTCAGTTGAGCGGAAATAGATCCATCAAGTCTGCTCGAATTCTTGCCCTTTCCTTCATACTCATGATAATACTAAGCATCACGAACACGAATTTAACCCCTGCAGTAGCTCAGCAATCCAGAGTTACGCTCTCTGCTTGGACTTCAGGAGAGGCAACCATAGACGGAAAGATAGATGACAGCGAATGGGCAGCGGCTGCTAAATCAGATGTCGACACTCTGTACGGAAGATCGACCGTCTATATTATGAACGACGCAAGAAACCTCTACATAGCTGTTAAGGTGCGGGATAACAACCTCGGAGATACTATAGGGAAATTCGATCAAATAGTCGTCGATTTGCACGCTCCCGACGATAATGGGCAGTTTAAGGCAGGAGATGACAGCATTGGATGCCAGCCTCCGCGCACCTTTGATGATGCTTTTCTAACTTCTGATGGAAGCTTCTTGTCTGACAGCAGTGTAGATGGCGAATGTGCGGTTACGCGTATAGGCGACTTCAACCACTTTGAATTGAGACATCCTTTTAACAGTGGCGATCAGCAGGACATAGCACTGAAATTTGGAGACAGCGTCGCATTCAGGGTTATAATATTCGATGATGGTAAGGTTGCAGATGTATTTCCCAAGACCACTGATTCGAGGAATCCTAACACCGACAAATGGGGAAGCATCAGAATTGCATCTGCTCCGGCTGCGCTTTTGTCAAATCCACTGCTCCTTGTTGGCGCTATAGTCGTTGTAATTGGTTGGGTAGGCTGGATAGCATATATGTTCAGGCAGAGGGGTAAGAAGGCTCAACAAACTCAAGAACCAGAGCTCGGCTCTGGTACTTAACCAATAATCAGTATTATTAGAAAAGTCTCGTCAGCAAAAGGATTTATGAAATATAGGAGAGGCCTATAAGGCCTCTTTATCGGGTTATGCTTTCTTTCTTCTAGTGAAGAGAACTCCAGCTATTACTACTAATACTACACCGATGCCTATTGCTGCGTACGAGATTGGGCTAACTGTTTCGACAGTTACTGTCTTTGTGACTTCTTTGGGCACTTCCTTGATCACTTCCTTTGGTACCTCTTTGATGACCTCCTTTACGACTTCTTTCGTGATTACTTGCGGTTCTGGGAGTTTGTCAGGCAGACCCATGGCAATTAGTCCTCCAGGTGTTGCCGTACCTACTCCCGAAAATGCTCCACCGAATGTTTGAAAGAGCCTCATCTTGCCAGATGCATCGGCTGCTATTACCGGGGGTATGTTAAGCCCTCCTCCAAAGAACTTCTCCCATACCAGTTTGCCAGTGTCTGCATCTATTGCTCGCATAGATCCTTCTGCAGTAGAGGTATATAATAGCCCTCCGCTAACAGTGTTGCCCGCCCTGAAACCTACCCCATCAATAAAGTATTGCCACTTTACCTTCCCCGTGGCAGCGTCAAGGGCATAGACCGTGCTATTTCTTTGGATAGCGGAGGGTGGTGGAACACTTGCAGATCCACTTGTTGCTGGTAGCCATGGATCTACCGGGACGATTCTTATGTAGCTCGGGCTGTTATAGGTTCCGACGTAGATAGTCTTTCCATCAAAAGCAACATCAGCCTCTATCGCTCCTGTGCCTGAATTGGGATTGACCCAATGTGGATCCTTGCTAGGCTCGTTTGACCATCTAAGTTTGTATATGCAGCCGTCCATAGGATCCCATGCTGCCAAGCTATGACCATCAGCAGGACATTTCAGCAGTGTGCCTGGAGCGCTATTGGGGAGCTGCTTGTAGTCTTTTTGAGATTGCTGTGAAAAAGTAGGCGTCCATGGCGATCTGGCTATAGATGGTGGGTTAAATATCCATATAGCTTCTCCAGTAGCCGCATCAAGCATGTACACTAATCCATTTTTGCATCCCTTGAATACAGATTTCTTTACACCTCTTGGGGGCCCAAAGTCTATCTTTGCAAACGCCGTATTCCAGGCGCAGTCCCAGTCAATCGGATCATGAGCATAGGTTTGGTGCCACCATACCAATTCTCCTGTCCTGGCGTTGAGTGCTATTATTGAATTGCTGTATACATTCGGTCCTGGTCTAGC
>JACPBJ010000133.1 GCA_016180375.1 Nitrososphaerota archaeon
TCTCTTTCATAGTCTTATTGAATTGATCTGCAGTGAACGTAGGAAAGCTTGACTGGAAAGTTATCTGAACTTGCGAGGCTATAGGCCTAGGGTTAGACATAATAAGATACCTACATGATATACGTGGTATATAAGACTATTCCTGTATCCTAACTAAGTTAACAGAATCATATTCGGGATAATTAATAAGCCAAATTACATAATTACATACCAAACGATAAGCGCGAGTGATCGCATGGGGACAACGCACAAGGTGATATTCGGAAACGCTCTGAACATGAAAGAGCTGCAGAGGAATAGCGTCCAATTGGTAGTTACCTCCCCGCCATATTTCAATGCGCCTTTTGATTCTCCAGACTTTTTCAAAACATACAGAGACTTCTTAGCGCTTATCAAGTCGGTAGCCAAGGAGCTTAAGAGAGTCGTTGCACAGGGAAGAATCTGTTGCTTCGTCGTAGATGACATGCTTGTAGATGGAGAAAAGTTCCCAGTTGTGGCGGATATTACGAAGATAATGATGCAAGCGGGATTTAGATACAGAGATAGAATTGTTTGGATCAAACCCAAAGGCTACGTGCGAATTAGTCGAAGGAGTGGAGTTTTGCTGCAGCATCCTTACCCCATGTATTTCTACCCTGACAACATGCAGGAGAGTATTCTGATTTTTCAGAAGGGAAGGTTCGACTATTCCTACCTGAAAAAACTACCTCCAGAAGTTTTGGAAGCCTCGAAGATAGATGTCAAAGAGTTCAACGTGTCTGGAACGCCATTTACTGTTTGGGATAATATCGCTGGAGAAGAACGAAATTTAGCTCCGGATGCATGGCGCATCACGAATGTCTTGCCAATGAAAGGACGATTGGAAGAAGGCGTTGCAGCGTTTCCTGATGAAATAGCTAGACGGCTTATCAAACTGTTCACTTTCGTAGGGGAGGATGTTCTTGACCCATTTGCGGGTTCGGGATCTACGCTTAAAGTGGCAAAAGAACTCAGGCGGAATTCGTTTGGTTATGAAATTGACCTAGAATTGAAGCCAGTGATTGCTGAGAAGCTCGGTTACCATCAATCTACGCTTTCAGGCGACAAGATAGAGTTTGTGGAGAGGAATGATGCGGGACATTTTCGGACAAACCTCCAAAAGATAGTGAAACAGAAAGAGAGCGTTACTGCAAGTTGATTGCATGATAATAACTGCTGAAATTACGGGCATAAAGTACATACCGAAACTCGGAAGAGCGCTACGCAAATTCCCTTTGTCATCCTGATCATAGAATTAACAGTTGCTTCATCAACGTTTTTTTCCTTTCCTTGCTTCATATGCTACTCCCCCGTATAGTTTGTATGCAGGGGCAAGCAAGTACTCATTGTAGTTTATATTGCAGGCCCCCCTCCGTAGCTTTTGTGCAGGGGCACGTGCTATCCCGCCATTATATACGGGGGGAGGGGGAGTCATGTGTGCGGGCGTGCAATGGCTGAATTAAGAACGTAGCCAAGGATTTCTCTATAGCAAACTATATCTCTGCCCCGCTCTAGCAATGATATTCTGAATAGAAATTGGGTGGAGCAAAGAAGAAACCGATAGCATCGCAAGATAAAGCTCAGACTCCGCAGGAAACTGCAGCAAAGAAACCAGAAAAGAAAGCAGGCAAGGAGAGGGATTCCCAGCAGAGGGCTCAGGCTTTAGTATTGCAGAAGATGGATGACAATCAGGTTTTGAAAGTATTTGGAGGCATGAAGGCCATTACCGTTTACAAAACTGCAAGAGCCATGAACGTAAACGCGTCTGTGGCAAATACTCTTCTGAAAAACCTCGAAGGCAAGGACATGATCAAAAAGGTTGGAGGTTTCAGCGGCCATTACGTCTGGCATCTGAAAAACCTCGAAGGCAAGGACATGATCAAAAAGGTTGGAGGTTTCAGCGGCCATTACGTCTGGCAGTTGGCCAGAGCAGCATAAGCAGAGAATGCTTAAAAGGCAAGCAATCCACCGCACCAATGTTTGCTGATAGGAAATGGGTCATCGGAAGCACAGTTCTCCAAGAAGAGGCTCCCTTGCCTTTATACCAAGGGCGAGGAAGAAGTCGTTCATACCTAGAGTGAGGACTTGGGCGAAAGTATCTTCTGATAAACCGATTCTTCTAGGCGTTCCAACATTCAAGGCAGGCAGTTTGCATGTTATGACAACCGATGACAGAGAAAAGACCCCAAACTTCGGTAAACCGCTTTTCAATGCGTCAACAGTCATGGCGGCGGCTCCGATAACCGTGATCGGCTTCCGTGCTTATGAAAGTACCAATGGCGAGTTGCACGCATTCGCCGATGTTTATGCAAAGGAACTTCCGAAAGAAGTCGGAAGGAAGTTCAAGATCAACCTTAAGGACGCTGATAAAAGACTGAAGTTTATTTCTGACAGCATTTCAAGATTAAAGCAAGTTGCAGCTCTAGTTTCTGTAAAGCCAAAGGATGTAGGATTGTCGCAGAAGACGCCGTACATCTTTGAAGTTGGTATTGGCGGCGCAGACATCAAAGCGCAAGTTGAATATGCGAAGTCACTTCTTGGCAAAACCATCAAGGCGAGTGACATTCTGAAACCAGGAATGATGGTAGATGCAATTGCGATTACGAAGGGGAAAGGCTTCGAGGGTCCTGTCACACGTATGGGAGTCAAGCGCAAGCAGCACAAATCTCGCAAGAGCGTAAGAGCTGTCGGTGTGATCGGCCCCTGGCATCCTAGTACTATCATGTATACAGTGCCAAGAGCCGGTCAGATGGGGTTCCATCAAAGAGTTGACATGCACAAGAAGATACTCGCAATTGCGAATGCAAAAGAGAAGCCCATAACCCCAGCCGGAGGTTTTCTGCACTTTGGCATCGTTAATGATGAGTACCTGATACTGAAAGGCTCAGTTCCAGGGCCAGTACGCAGGATCGTAACTTTGAAGGTGCCTGTTAGGCCGATAAAATTCAAAGCCGAGCCTCCAAAGATCTTGCAGGTAAGTACTATCAGCAAATGGAGTTGATTTAGATGAAGGTTCCAGTCTTTGATTTGGATGGAAAGGAAGTAGAAAAGATAGACCTCCCGGCGATATTCTCAGCAGATTACAGACCAGACCTTATTCGCAGAGCGTACTATGCTCTCAGGTCGCATTCAATACAGCCTCAGGGAAGAGACCCCATGGCCGGTATGAGAACAAGCGCTATGTCGTGGAACACCGGTAGAGGAGTCGCGAGGATGGCTAGGGTAAAGGGTGAAAGACACCCCCGAAGTGGTCAGGCAGCTGGCGTTGCTTCAGTAGTTCACGGAAGGCAAGCTCACCCTCCAGTTTCTCAGAAAGTTGTTAAGCAGAAAATCAACAGGAATGAAAGAAGGCTGGCTTTAATTTCAGCAATAGCCGCTACAGCAAGGAAAGAAGTAGTGGCTTCAAGAGGGCACAAGATAGAAGATGTCCAAGCACTTCCAGTAATTGTAAGTGACGACATTCAGAGCATCTCCAGAACAAAAGACCTGAAGGCACTGTTCATGAAACTGAATCTTGAAAAAGAGGTCAAGAGGATTTCTGACGGCGTAAGACCGCTTTCCGGGACGTCAAGGTTGAGGGGAAGAGCAAGAAGGCAGGCTGTCGGACCTCTTATCGTAGGCGCAAGTGACTTGGGGATAGGGAAAGCATCGGACGCTTTTCCTGGTGTGAAGTTTGTGCCAGCGAGGAATCTTTCTGCGCTTGATCTCGCTCCCGGGGCACATCCAGGAAGGCTGGTGCTCTGGTCAAAATCATCATTAACTGCACTCCCTGAAATGTTATATCAAAAGGTGAATGTCATTGCAACCTGAAGAAGCAGCAAAAGTAGTCATTAGGCCCTACGTTACTGAGAAGGTCTTCAATACAATGGAGAGCCAGAACAAACTAGCCTTTATTGTTGACAAGAAAGCGAATAAACATACCATAAAGGAAGCTATTCAAACACTTTATGATGCTAAAGTTCTCTCTGTGAATACCGCAGTTACAATTCAGGGTAAAAAAGCGTATGTCATATTCGATCCCAGTGTCTCTGCATCTGACCTAGCCTCTAAGCTGGGAGTTGTCTAGGCATGGGTAAGAGAATTCTTGTAAGAAGAAGGGGGAAGGCCGGGATTCAGTGGAGGGCTCCATCAAAAGGCAGGATTGCTCCAGCAAAATACCCGCTTCTGGGTCTAGAGGGGCCCGTCAGCGGAAAGATTGTTGACATAGTCCATGAGCGAGGTAGAACCAGTCCTCTCTGCAAGATCTCCTTCAACGGTAAAATACATTACATCCCCGCAGTATCAGGTATGACGGTAGGTTCAGATATCTCAACGGGTGCAGGTTCTCCATTACAGCCAGGAAACATACTGCCTCTATCAGAAATTCCTGAAGGCACTGAAATTTGCAACATCGAAAGAAGGTTCGGTGATGGAGGTAAACTGGTCAGAGCTGCAGGTTCTGGCGCCATCTTGTTCTCCAAGACCGGAAATGATGCAATCCTAAGATTTCCATCTGGAAAGAGTTTCGTCATCAATGGAAAGTGCAGGGCAAGTATAGGGAAGATTGCTGGTAGCGGCAGGACAGAGAAGCCTTTTCTGAAGGCTGGAAACAGGTATCATGCAATGCAGGCAAAGACCAAGATGTACCCCAGTGTTAGAGGCATCGCCATGGCAGTAGTTTACCACCCATTTGGAGGAGGCAGACATCAGCATCCAGGAAGGTCTACATCAACTTCGAGGAATGCCCCGCCCGGTAGAAAGGTAGGCTTAATTGCACCTAGACAGACTGGAAGAGGAAGGAGAACAAGAGAACCTATTGAGGTGACAAGGTAGTGCCAAAGGAGTTCAAGTATAGAGGTTATACGGCGGAACAGCTTCAAACAATGTCTATAGAGTCACTACTAGTCTTGCTTCCGTCAAGAGCGAGGAGGGCTCTCAACAGAGGCATCTCCGAAGATAAGAGGAGCCTTCTTGAGGAGATAAGGAAAGCGAGAGAATCAGGTTCTGATGTGGCAATAAAGACCCATGCCAGAGACATGATCATTCTTCCGAGCATGCTGGGTCTGAAGATTCAGGTTTACAACGGAAGGGAGTTCGCGGCTGTTGAGATAAGGACTGAAATGATCGGACATTATTTGGGCGAATATGCAATAACAAATAAAAAAGTTGTTCATGGAACTCCTGGAATTGGAGCCTCGAGATCAAGCCTTTATGTTCCTCTCAAGTGATTTCTATGCACTACTTGAAAACACTTATATGGTCTCACGAATTCGCGACCGAAGGCCTATTACAATCAGTGACGGAAAAGTGGGAGTAAATTGCCGCATTACAAATACAGCTGTAGCAACTATGATCCTCTTGTACATGCAAGAGCAAGCGGACGAGAGGTAGACATCAGTCCAAAGGCAAGCAGAGAGGTTTGTCAGGCTATAAAGGGTAAGACTTTGCCAGATGCTAGATCATTTCTTGACGATGTTGTTGCAATGAAGGTTCCTGTTGCATTTCGCAGGTATAAGCTGAAAGTTGGACATAAATCACAGTTGCAGGGTTTTCCTTCCGGAAGATTCCCACAAAAAGCAGCCGGCGAGATACTCGCGGTTCTTGATAATCTTGAAGCCAACGCGGAGTTCAAGGGTCTTGATACAGAAAAGATCAAAATTTTTCATGCTGTGGCGCATAGGGGAAGGCGGATACTTGGTTATACACCTCGTGCGCACGGTCGATCTTCTCCAAGTTTTAACACGTTAACCCATATCGAACTTGTTGCAGGTGAAGCGTGATGTCCGCCGTTAGAAATATTTTAAAAAATTATTCGCGAAATATCGAGCTGGAAGAGTTCCTTACGAAGCATCTTGCCGAAGCTGGATACGGTGGAGCTGATATTCAAAGGAGCCATGTTGGAACTAGAATTACCCTATACGTTACAAAGCCGGGTTTGGTTATTGGAAGGAGAGGCACGGGCATAAGGCAGCTGACCGAGCTCGTTGAGAAACGATATGGGTTACCAAATCCTCAGATTTCTGTTCTTGAAGTTCAATCTCCTGAGCTGAATCCAACTATAATGGCTGCCAGAATCGCTCAATCAGTTGCCAGAGGAACAGCGTTCAGGAGAGCGGCAATCTGGGTTATGAATCTAATAATGGGTGCAGGGGCCATGGGCTGTGAAATTGCTATTTCTGGTAAACTACGAAGCGAAAGATCTCATTTTGAAAAGTACAAGGCTGGAGTTGTTCCAAAGAGCGGATACACAGCAACTTTAACGGTCAAGGAAGCAACTACGGACGTGCTCATGAAATTAGGACTTTATGGGATCAAAGTCAAGATAGCATTAAAGGATGTGGTTCCCAAAGACTTCGAACTTCTCGAGAAACCCACTGAAACTGCGCAGCCTAGCGTAGAAGAACCAAAGCGTGAAGAAATTGCCAACACTCAAAACTAGTGAACTAAGAAAACTTCCCACTGAAGAGTTGAGGGTGAAATATGCGGAGCTTTATGCGGAGCTTTCGAGGCTGAAAGCGGCTGCTGCCAGAGGAGCAGCGAAGAAGGATGTTGGAAAGATCAGGCCGTTGCGCAAGAACGTTGCGAGGGTTCTGACAATGCTTAATGAAAGCAAGCAGGAGGAAAAGAAGGATGAATGATCACTTTCCTCTAACGTTGCTCGGACTTTATGCAAAGATCATTCACAGCAGAGATCCTGGTATCGTAGGAATTTCTGGCAAAGTGGCGCTGGAAGCAAGGAACGTAGTAACACTCTCTACTGATAAGGGACAAAGGGTTATTCCAAAAAGAATATCAGAGTTCGAATTCAGTAATGGAGGTTCAACGGCAAGAGTTGCGGGTAGTTCAGTGGTTGGCAGACCCGACGAAAGGATATTGAAGGTGGCGTAAATGCGAAATCTGGGAATCGATATCAAGCCTCCAAAGAACTCTTGCGAAGACCCTTACTGTCCATTTCACGGCACTCTTGGGGTGAGAGGTAGGTTGTTGCAAGGTAATGCAGTTAGTGTAAAGGCTAGGCTTACTGCAATAGTTGAAAGAGAATATTACAAGTATGTTCCAAAATATCTTAGATATGAAAAAAGGAGAAGCAGGGTAGCAGCGCATCTTCCTCCATGTCTGGGCGTAAAGGAAGGCGACTCTGTTACCATAGGCGAATGTCGTCCTCTGAATAAGACGGTTTCCTTCGTAGTTCTTGAGAGGTTGATAAGGTAATTTGTCAGCTAAATCTCGCGCTGTTTCAGCAAAGGGAGTCGGTGAATTCAAGCCCTACATTACTCGCTCCATACCGCACTATGCAGTAATTACATGCGCGGATAATACGGGCGCTAAGACTTTGAGAGTTGTACAGGTTCAGAAATTCAAAGGTAGGCTGAAGAGAATACCTGCAGCATGCGTAGGGGACCTCATCACCGTAGTTGTAAAGAAAGGCCCTCCAGATCTTTCGAAGCAGACATTTGGAGCGGTAGTTGTTAGACAGAAGTATCCTGTGAGGAGGCTCAGTGGCATAAGAATCTCGTTTGAAGACAATGCAGCTGTGCTCATAACTCCGGAGGGAGACCTCAAAGGCACTGACATCAAGGGACCTGTAGCATCAGAGGCTGCTGAGAGATGGCCTAGGATTGCAAACGTGGCTACAATGATAGTATAAGTGATGTCATGACAAAGCACACAAAAGGCAGGAAGGAATACCTCGAAGCTCCTCTACACATCCAATCTAAGAGGGTTTCCTCGCCTCTTTCGGATGATTTGAAGGCCAAGTACGGCATTAATTCGGGTAGAGCTCGCAAGGACGATACAGTTAGAATAATGCGTGGGGAGTTTAAGGGCATAGAAGGAAAAATTACGACAGTTCATGCCAAAGAAGGAAGAGTTTCAGTCGAGGGGGTTACTCGTGAGAAACTCAAGGGAGGCACTGTGCCGATAAGAATACATGCTTCGAAGGTCATGATAACATCTCTAAGCCTCTCGGATAAGCTTAGGAAGGCTGACATGGAAGGAGAGGCATCATAGGTGGACTTCAAATGACAGGAAGCAACAAACTGAAGAGGTCAGGAGCACCGGTTTTCTGGGGTATCCCAAGGAAGGGAAAGAGAAGGTTTGCTGTCAACCCATCGCCAGGACCTCATCCCAAGCTTCTGGGTATTCCTCTTAGAGTTCTGATTAGAGATGTTCTGAAACTTACGAAGACAAGCAAAGAAGCACAAACCGCCATCGTTAACGGTTCGGTAACTGTTGATGGAATTGTTAGAACAGATCCTAACTTTCCTGTCGGGCTCATGGATGTTGTCGTGATGCCATCGTTGGGCAAAGTGTTCAGGCTGCTTCCCACCAAGGCGCGAACACTTTACCCCATCGAGGTACCAGAGTCAGAAAAAGGGCTGAAACTCTGCAGAATTAAAAACAAGGTAACCGTGCTCGGTGGATCAATTCAATATGGGCTCCACGATGGAAGGTCCATTCTCACTGGGCCAGAGGTGAGCATAAAGGTTGGAGATTCTGCTCTCATAGAAGTCCCCAAGCAGAAGATCGTAAAGCACATAGCTCTGAAAAAGGGTTCTCTTGTGCTCGTTACTGGCGGGAAGAGGCAGGGCGAAGTCGGAAAGTTGAGCGAAATAAAATCTGGCTCTGTGTCCAGACCTCCCATGGCCAGCCTATCAATTGATGAAAGTGCGGTTGAGATACCTGCAAAACTTGTCATAGCTGTTGGGGAAGAGGCGCCCCTCGTCACTGTAGTGGTGAAATAGATGGCGGTAGCTGGTCACGTTCAGATACAGTCTCCGATGAGAGCTATCAGAGTGGACAAAGTTGTTCTGAACATCGGAGTAGGGAAGTCAGGTGAACCTCATGAAAAAGCAAAACGCATACTCAAGGAGCTGACAGAGCAGACGCCATCCTCGCGTCAAGCTCGCGATTCAATCAGGGATTTTGGAATTCACAAAGGTGAACCCATAGGGGCGATAGTTACGCTAAGAGGAGGAGAGGCAATCGAAGTTCTGAAGAGACTTCTTGTTGCTAAAGAGAATAAGCTGAATGCTCGGTCATTTGACGATACCGGTAATTTTTCATTTGGTATAAAAGAGCACATAGAAATCCCCGGTGTAAGATATAATCCAGACATTGGTATTTACGGGCTTGATGTTTCTGTAGTTCTGAGCAGACCAGGTCGCAGAGTTGCATTAAGGAAGAGAGCGAGGGAAAAGATAGGCACGTTTCACAGAATCTCGCGCGATGATGCAATGATATTTGCAAAAGAGAATCTAGGAATTGAAGTGGTAGAGTAGATGAAAGAACGACACGGCAAGCCAAGAAAATCTGGTAAAGGAGCAAGATGGTGTAAACGTTGCGGCCAATACAACGCAATGATTCAGATGTACAACTTGCTCTTATGCAGACAATGTTTCAGGGAAGTCGCTCCGAGACTGGGCTTCAGGAAGTATGACTAGGTGAGACCTTGCCCGCGATGAACATACTGGCAAACTTATTCACAACAATGTATAACAACGAGCTTAGAAACAAGAAGGAGTGTATAATCATCCCGTCATCAAATCTGGCTACAACGGTGCTTAGAACAATGCAGGCTAACAAATACATCGGAGAGTTTGAAACCATAGATGATGGCATCGTGGGGAAGATTCGCGTTCAGCTTCTGGGCAGAATAAACAGATGTGGTATAATCTCGCCCCGATTCGCTGTGAAGGCTAAAGAATTCGGAAAATGGGAAAGACAATTTCTTCCTGCTGTCGGCATTGGAATTCTCGTAGTTTCAACTCCCCAAGGTGTACTGTCGCACATCGAAGCTCAGGAAAAGAAGGTTGGAGGTAGGTTGATTGGTTATGTCTACTGAGAAAATTCGGACTAGCGAGTTATCTCGCGAACTCGCATTACCTGAAGGTGTCACTGCAACTATGAATTCGGGTGTGCTACAAGTCAAAGGACCTCTGGGAGTTGTTAAGAAGAACTTCAATTTGATTAGGGCAACTGTGAAAGTTGATGGGAAGCAGGTGGAAATCAAGCCTTTCGGAACGAAAAAACAGGATAAAGCTGTTCTTGGTACATGTGAATCAATAATTCGAAACATAATAGATGGCGTTACGAAAGGATTCACATACAGGATGAAAGTGGCTTTTGCTCACTTCCCGGTTACGGTCAAGATTAAAGGTAAAGAAGTTCACGTAGAGAACTTCTACGGTGAGCGCTCACCAAGAATTGCTGAAATTGTTGGCGATTGCAAAGTCTCTACGCAGGGGGACGACATAATAATCCAGGGAGTTTCTGTCGAAGATGTAGGTCATACAGCTGCGAACATTGAACAGGCAACCAAAGTCAAGAGGAAAGATCAGAGAGTGTTCCTAGACGGGATCTACCTATACGAAAAGGTGAGAGGTCAAAATGTCTAAGAAAGTAGAAAAGAAGACACAAAAGAAAGAAAAAAGGACCGTAGAGAAGACCAAGGAAACTGCAAAGAAGCTAGAAGCTTCAACAAAGAAATCTGCACCTGCAAAGAAGGTGACAAAGGAACCCCTGAAGTCTGGAGTTAGACTGGTTGTAGCAAAACCCTCGAAAGAAGTCAAGAAGGATGTAGAAGCAAAGAAACCCATGAAAGTAGAAGCACCACGCAAGAAAGAACCAAAGGTCGAGGCTACACCTACTAAGAAGCTACCGATCACAACTATAAAGGTACAACCTGTCCCTCCAAAAAAGGAAGTTGTGTTACCCCCTAAAGTAAAGGTTAAACCGGCTCCGAAGAAGGAATTCATCTTGAAGGCAGAGCCTATCCTTCCTAAGAAAGAAGCGGCATTACCATCCAAGAAAGAGCATGCGCCTCCTCCCAAGCCTATGGTGCCACCGCCAAAGAAAGAAATTGCACCACCTCCGAAGGTCGAATCCGTTCCTTCAAAGAAGGATGTTACACCAACTCCAAAAGTCGAGCTCGCACCTGCAAAGAAAGAACTAGCGCCTCCTCCTAGAAAAGAACCTGCATTACCACCCAAACCTGCACAAATAATACCTCCAAAGAAGGAACCTATTCCGGTTCCCAAACCAGCACCAGTAATCGCTCCCAAACCGCAACCTGTAGTTATTGCGAAGAAAGAGATTACAGCTCCTCCTAAACAACAGATGGTCGTTGTCCCCAAGCCTCAGCCTGTGGTCGTTGCAAAGAAAGAAATCGTCATGCCTCAGTTAGCGCCTGTAATTGCTGTAAAGAAGATACCTGCACAGCCTCAAAAGAAGTTTAGATCCCCAAAGAAGGAACCAACTCCAAAACCAGTAGATCTCAGCAAATTGCTCACCTTAAGGAAACAACTTAATCAGAACAGGCCGAAGTTTGTAAGACCAGAATCGTGGCGCTATGTCAGATTACATGAACCATGGAGGAAGCCAAAAGGAATAGATCACAAGGTCAGAAAATCAGTAAAGGGCTGGCCTCAGCTTGTCAGTATTGGGTATCGCAACCCAAGAAAGGTTAGAGGATTACATCCATCTGGCCTCAGGGATGTTCTTGTTCATAACACCAAGGACTTTGAGAATCTTAATCCAAAAGCAGACGCAGTAAGGTTCGCGTCTACGCTTGGCGGCAGAAGCAGGGCAATGCTGATGGAGAAAGCACACCAGATGGGATTGAGGGTTCTGAACCCCGGCAAGGTTAAACAGGTCACGTCCTAGAGAAGTGAGATAGTTGGCAGATCTAAGATCCAAAAGAAGAATGGCGGCGGACGTGCTTGGGGTAGGAGAGAGCAGAGTAAGGATTGATCCCACTGCTACGGATAGGTTAGAGGATGCCATTACAAGGGGCAGTATCAGATCTCTCGCCAAAGAGGGCATAATCTGGGTTAGACAGAAGCAGGGAGTTTCACGAGGCAGAACAAGGGTGAAGCACGCAAAGGCGAAACTCAGAGGGAGAGCCGGAGGGTCAAAAGAAGGTGCAAAGTTCGCTAGGGTAAGCAGAAAGGAAGCTTGGGTTGCGAGAGTTAGATCGTTGCGTAGAAGGCTTAAGGTTAAGAAAGACAGGGGTGAGATTTCAAACCCAGTATTCTGGCAGATTTATAGGCAAATTGGCGTAGGACAGATAAAGACAGTTAAACGCATGGAGGAGCTCGTAAGAGCTACAACTGGCAGGTGAAACTATGGCTAAAGCTAGTTATATTGCAATGCTATCAAGACGGCGTGAAGGCAAGACAGACTACAGAACCAGAAAGGGAATCATCATATCGAAGGAGAACTTCTTGACGGTCAGGATAAGTGACAAGAATACAAGTATACAGATATCGAGTGCTCAAGTTGGTGGAGATAGAATACTTGCTTCCGCGCATTCAAGGGAGCTAAAGAAGCTCGGCTGGAAGGGTTCTGGCAAGTCAGTCCCTGCAGCTTATCTTACAGGTCTGCTGGCCGGTCAAAGAGCTAGCAAAGCAGGTTTGAAGAGTGCTATTGTTTACGCGGGAATCAAACCTTTCCGACCAGCATCGAGAATTGCCGCAGCTGTAAAGGGTGTAATAGAGGCGGGTATTGCTGTGCCTGTCAACGAGAAAGCACTCCCTCCAGAAGAGAGGATAAAGGGCGAGCATATCTCAGGCTATGCATCGTCTATAGGGGAATCCGAGGTGGCACAATTCTCAACTTGGAAGAAGTTCAAGTTCACTCCTGAAACATTCGGGAAGCATTACGATGAAATCCTGTCAAAAATCAAAGGAGGCAAGTAAAGTTGAGCAGGAGTAGGTTCGCTGCTGAGGAGACGCAAAAGATTTGGCTCCCCAGAACGAGACTTGGCATGCTGGTTTCACAGGGCAAAGTTACTTCCATGGATGAGATATTCCTGAATGGATGGAAGATCAAGGAATACGAAATTGTGAAGACCCTACTCCCTGAGCTCAAGAGCACATCTATTAGCGTGGGCATCGTTCAGAAGCAGACTGACGCTGGAGAAGTGACAAAGTTCGCTTCTGTAGTTGCAGTTGGCAACGAAAATGGCTGGTTCGGTGTTGGGAGGGGTAAGGCAGCACAGATGAGGAGCGCCATAGAAAAAGGGACTTATGACGCTTACCTGAATGTAATCCCTATCAGACTCGGCTGCGGAAGCTGGGAGTGTAGATGCGGCAGAGGACATTCCATACCATACAAGACCAGCGGAAAAGGAGGTAGCGTAAGAGTCGAGATAATTCCGGGACCAAGAGGTTTGGGACTGGTTGCAGGAGAGACTGTCAGAACCCTCTTATCACTTGCTGGCATCAAAGATGCATGGACCAGAACATATGGTTCTACAAGCACGATGGCTTCTGTTGCCAATGCAGTTTATGATGCGTTGAAGAAAGTCCACGGTTTAAGTACCACTGGGGGTTAGGGACATGCCAAGTCTGTTAGTTGTTAACATGAGAGGTCTTATCAATACACGTACAGTTGTACGTGATACCCTCAGCCGATTGAATATTGAAACGAGGTTTCGAGCGACAGTTGTTCCAGACACCCCTTCACATAGAGGGATGCTCGAGATGGCAAAAGAGCATGTTGCTTGGTGCGAATCCAATTCAGAGCTTTTGACGGAGCTGCTCCAAAAGAGGGGCAGGGCTGAGGGCAAGACCGCAATTAATCAGGACGTGCTAAAGGTTTTAGGGTACCAGAACCTTGGGGATCTTGCAAAAGCTTTGAGTAACGGGGAAATTACACTGAACGCACTGGGGGTCAAGCCTTCATTTACCCTTAACTCTCCAAAGGGAGGTTTCAAGCGCTCTATCCGTAGAATGTATTCTCAAGGAGGCGTCTTGGGACATAATCCAGAACTGCCCAAGATCGTTCGGGCGATGATTTAGAGGGAGAGTATGGCGACCAGAAACAGGAAGGTAAGACGATTCAGAGGCTCTCGCACTCATGGCTGGGGCCAAATCGGCCAGCACAGGAAGAGTGGAGGGAGAGGAGGAAGAGGCAAAGCCGGTTTGCTAAAGCACAAGTGGACATGGACTGTAGTCTATGACCCTAATCATTTCACTCATGAAAAGCCGAAGCCTCCTCAAAGGACAATAGTTGACAAGTGGATAAATGTAGGACAACTGGATAGCATTGCGCATTCGATTGGCAAAAAGGAGGGGAATGTACAAGTCCTTGACCTTGCCAGCTTGGGATACCAGAAGCTTTTAGGGCAAGGCTCTGTTAATAGTGCTTACAAGGTCTTGATCAATTCTGCTAGCGGATCAGCGAAGGAGAAAGTTGGGAAGGCAGGCGGAGAACTGGTATTAGCAGCGGGTAGAGAATAAGTTTGGGTGCTTTTAGCAATTTCATTAGGAGCACTGCCTCTGTATTTCCCGGAGTGCCAAAGCCCATACGCAAACCTGCACTTTCGGAAAGGTTCGTCTGGACTGCAATTGCCCTTGTTCTCTACTTGGCGATGGCGCAGACCCCTCTGTTTGGTGTTGCATCTGGTCTGACAGACCAACTCGCTTACACAAGGATCATCTTCGCTTCTTCTCAAGGGACTTTAATGGAGCTGGGCATCGGCCCCATCGTAACCGCAGGACTAATTCTTCAGCTTCTAAAAGGTGCAGAAATTATCAAACTCGATTTCAGCAAGAAAGAGGACAAAGCGCTCTTTACTGCAGGTACAAAGGTTCTGACTCTAATTGTAACTATTGTGGAGGCATCGGCCTTCATAATTGGTGGCGCGTTCGGATCAAACCTTACCCCAGCCATAATCACTGTGATTATGGCCCAGCTACTCGCGGTTGGGTTCATAGTTGTACTTCTTGATGAATTAGTGCAAAAAGGATGGGGAATTGGCTCAGGAATCAGTCTCTTCATCATGGCCGGTGTTGCCCAACAAATAATGTGGAGCATCTTCAGCATTCTACCCGCAGGAGACGGATACTATGGAATTGCCCCATACCTTATCAATGCAACAGCTACAGGGCATCCTCAAAGCGCTATAATTCGAGGCGGAAACCTTCCAAGCCTCTTCACTCTAGCGCTCACATTGATTGTGATAATGATCATCGTTTACATGGAGGGAATACGCATCGAAGTTCCAATCACATCAACCAAGTTCAGAGGCTTTGCTGGAGTTTATCCAATCAAACTGCTCTACGTTTCTAACATACCTGTCATCCTGACTTCTGCACTTCTTGCCAATGTCACATTCTTCTCGCAGTTCATATGGTCGCGTTTCAACGATAAAAACGATAACGCTTTTCTGAACATATTCGCTACCTATAATCCTCAAGCCATACAGAGCGGTCCAATTGGAGGGCTGGCATATTACATTACTCCTCCAAGGGGCATCGAATCACTTGCACTTGAGCCTCTAAGAGCGCTTTCATATGTTGCATTCTTCGTCATCGCGGCGATTATCTTCGGAAGGATATGGGTGGAGATTGGAGGGCTCAGTGCCAAAGCAGTTTCAAAGAGCCTTTTGGATGCCAATGTACAGGTTCCTGGTTTCAGGCGTTCTGAACAGTCAGTTGAGCAAATTTTGGGCAAGTACATACCTGTCATCACCATAATAGGTGCGGCCTTCATTGGAGTCCTAGCATCCACTGCTGACTTGTTTGGGCTCTTTGGTTCAGGGACAGGGATCCTGCTCATGGTAGACATTACGCTGAACTACTACCAGATGCTGATGCGAGAAAGACTAGAGGCTACGATGCCACAGCTAGCTGGTCTCTTGGGCAAGACCTAGAACATCCCTGACACACAAGCCCTGTATAGGGGACAGCACGTGCCCCTGCACAAAACATACGGAGGGGGGCTGCAAGCTATGGAGGGGGGTTGCAATATAAACTACAAAGTACTTGCGTGCCCCTGCATGCAAACTACTGGGGGAAGTCTGCATGAGATCAATGCTATTTTATGATCAATCTCGGATTGTAAATGAGTAGAGTACTAGAGTCTGTTACTCAGAGTTCTCTCAGGAATGATACATGGTTGAAGGTCCTAAACGACCTGAAAGTCAGCCGAAAACACGAACTGCTGGGGCTTTGCCTTTTGGGCATCAATCACTAGCCTGCTGGGGACGCCATCGCTTAGATAGAGTAAATACGAAGCCCCCTCTGGAATGCCAAGAGCTTCAATGCCGTCAAGGGACTTTAGCGCTTCAGATGTCTGCGATATCCTGCGTTTGAATTCCTCTATGGTTTCCTGTCGAGTTTTTCAGTTTTGCTCAGAAGGGGAGGTAGGGGTGTTTCAATGATAACAAGCTGTTGCTTATTGTGGCAGGATCTCCCTGCCCACCATGCCCCTATCCTCCTTTCCCTCTTAGACTATTGGTTGATTAAGAAAAAGACGGGAGTGCCTTGCTATATGCAAGGCCA
>JACPBJ010000134.1 GCA_016180375.1 Nitrososphaerota archaeon
CGGCTCTGCCCTTTCATGCTCTTTCAGTTTCTCGTACCCGATGAATTCTATCCTTGGCGTCGAAAATCTACTCTCATCTGACGGGAGTAATAGCGTCATTCTTTGCTTTACCTATTATGTCAAGCGAGCAAGCTCTGTAATGTAGGATGCAGCTTCCAGCACTGAAAGTTTCTCCTTGTTCAACACAATGTCGTAATAACTATTATCGGTCCAGTCAATGCCGTAAAATCTCTTCAGATATTGCTTGGTTGCCATATCCCTATCTTCGACGATCCTTACCGCCTCTGCCCTGCCGATATTTTTGTCAAACATCAGATTCTGGACACGATGCCCATAAGGCGCAATGATTTTCACGTTAAGCACGTCATTTCTGCTCCTCAGCAAGACCTGACCTCCCCTACCAACGATAACCATCCTCCCCCTCTCTGCAAGTGCCTTGATTATCGTGCCTTCCAGAGTTATGCATGTCTTTTCATCCAGAGTTCTTGAAGTCTGAAATACGCTCGCACCTGTTGCTAAGGACTCCACGACAGTTACTACAGCTCTATCGCTAAATAGCGAATCCACCAACCCTCTTACTCTGTAATCATCCTCAGTGATGTCGCAAGCTTCTACTTGGCTGATACTCATCCCGAAGCTTCGAGCCTGTTCCGCAAGGATCTTCTTGTCGAGATATCGGAAGCCCAGATTATCTGCAACCCGCCTTGCTACTAGGTCTCCATCAGTTCCAATTTCCCGGGAGACAGTTATTACCTGCCTCATAATATCCTATAGGTTAATCCATCCTATTAAGACTTGTGAAGAATTAAACTAACGCAATCTTCTTACAAAAATTACCGATTCGTAGTCGCTGTAGGAGCAGTAGCTGGAAGATGAGGTCGGAAGCAGGTCTAGCATTATGCTAGACGCCACTTTTTGTTCCCTTTACTATGTCTTCTGTTGTAAGGGTTAGAGGCTTCCCTGTTTTAGGTTCCTCGTAGACAAATATTCCCTTCCTGACTGCGTCCTCCCAGCAAAATAATTTGTATATTGAATGATCTAAAGCATTACTATTTGGATTTTTCTCGAACCTGCAAAGAGAAATAACAGCTTCCTTGTCACAAAAATCGCATTTCAAGGTTTCTCGATTTAGCGCTGCGAATTTCTCATACATTAGTCTTCTGAGGTATACAGAAAAGTTGATGCAGAGATGCGAAGAACAAGTTGCAGTAATGGCCGTACTCTTGGGTCAAAGGGCAGAATTGCAGGTTCAAAATGATAGTATGTGCAATGCAACTCGCGAGAAGGTTGCCGAATTAGCCAAGGATCGCAGTCGCCCCTTGGACCAGAGGAGAGCGGAAATCAATCGACTGATAGCAGATACGAATCAGAAACTCCAGCAAGTCGACTATTCATGTGAAGTGCTGATACCTGAAATTGTAGGGCCGTAGAACTGAAACTAATGTATGCGCTCTTTACCGCTTACCATTGACACTCTTCCCCTGAAGTGCTCTGCAAGAATCTTCTTTTGCCCTCTTCTCAAGATTTCCGATAGAGTGGGCTTGGATATTCCGAGAAGGTTTGCAAGCTTACCAATATCTATCTTCTTTGGGTAATCGAAATAGCCCTTCTCCAGTGCAATTTGGAGAATCTCCTCTTGTCTTTCAGTGAGCGCGCTCTCGTCCTTAAGGTCGACTACACTGTGAATCTTCACCTTTACACCATCCTTTTCCAAGTTGCCTATCAGCCTCTTCAATCCATCACCACTGCTTAAGACCTTCCATTCTACCAGCCCTTCAGGAGTAGATTTTGCTGACACAAGAAAGCATCCCGAAGTCGCGAATGATCTACATGCGGTGCATTTGTGGGTCTTCAGAGAACCCATTATCATTCCTTTCTTAGTCTCTATTGCATCAACCTGGTATACGTATGGATCCTTTCTAAGTTCATTGACAAACGCTTTAATGTTCTCAGGAGGGAGTGAAACTTCGAAGAGCTCGTGAACCCCTGACGAACCCGCCACCGCCCTGCAGTCAAGCAACCTGACCGTGGCAGGGTACTTGGTAACGACTTTCTTTATCCAAGTATGGGGCGGCTCTACGATGAGTTTTGCTTCCTTCATCTATCACACTCGTCAAACACCATCAATATCAATTTGTCTCTACCCGAACACGTTAGGGAAAAAACTAATCAAGGACGCATCTTTGGCTAGTTCTAATGGATAAGTCAAAAGAATGTTCAAAACCACTGGCATCGAGTGGCATTTCCAAAGTGATAGTCGGTGTCGTTGTTGCCGTAATAGCGATAGGGCTAGTATCCGCAGTATTCTTCTTTGGCGCTCCTCCAAATCCTCAAGAAACAACCCAAACTCCCAAGGTACCTACAAGTGCAGAAGCTCCGGAAGGTAAAGTGCAAGCACCGCCTACCGCAGAAGCACCAGCTGCAGAGCGAAAGCCCGAGGCTCCAAAACCGGCACCGGAACAACCACCCCCTGCACCAGTACCTGAACAGCCGAAACCTGCACCAGCACCCGCACCAGTACCGCAGCAAGTAGACCCAGTAAAAGAGGCAGCCCTAAAGAGCGCAGTCGAGGTTTATCTCAAGGCATTTGAAGCTAAAGACATTCCCAAGCTGATGACTTACTACGTACAGACAGGTACCTATGCAGAGTGGAAGGGCCAAGCAGGTGCATTTGCAGGCAAATATGACGGATTCGGTAATGTTAGAATTCTCTTCGCTTCAGTGGCAGGAAATACTGATAATATCAAAGTCCAGATGTCGGACTACAAGGCAGACATAGTCGGTGATACAGCTACAGTAACTTTCAAGGAACATAACGAGGGCCATGGTAAACTCGTCGGCGACTTCACAATGGAGATAGATGTAACTCAAAAGTGGGTCTACCAAGGTGGCAAGTGGTCGCTCCAAAGAGATGATTGGAACTTCACACTCTTCAAGACTGAGCTAGTAGCAGAGGGAACAGTCTTTCCAATTCACTGGAGGAAGCTCGGAGACTTCAGCTTCTGGAACGATAGAGTCAGACAGTTATTCCCGTAAACACCTAAATGAAGTACCTAGCACAAATCTTGCTAGGTAAACCCCCTCATTTACAGTAATTCGCAAGCAGGGTACATGATCGGATATTTCTAAACAGCTATAGGTCAAACCGAACTTGTTAGGGAGAAGCAATAACTGAAGTTTCTCACCCAACGTTCACTATTGAACACAAATGCTCTCACACATGCACTGCGCGAGGAACACAAGACCATACTCGAAATAATTTCGCAGATTGAAAAACACCTGAAAAATGCGGATTATAAGGTTCTGCAGAGTTGTAGTATACCTCAGCTAAAGGAAATTCTGGACAGACATCTTGAAAAGGAGGACGAGGTTCTATTCCCAATGCTACAAAGGTATCTTGGGATGGATAAAGGCGTGGTGAAAGCCATGCAGACAGAGCACAGGGAGATCGAAGCCTGCTTTTCAGCAATTTCAGAATCCAAGTCTTGCACTTCTGGAGATTCGAAACTAGCCCTCGACACAAAGCATATGATTCGATTACTTAAGCCGCATCTTTCAAAAGAGGACAATGTACTCTTCTGGCTTGCAGAAATTAAGGTACCTGAGTATCACTATGAGACTTTAACCAAGCAGATGGACAAAATAGATGTAAAACATCTTCCCAAAGCGAAATTTAGGAGGTAAATCCCTGTAAACCCTTGTTTTCTTGCCTAAGCAACAGTTTTTCTCCTCAAAGAAATGACCTTTCTCATACCTCCAATTCTTTCCGCAATTGGTGCACTTGAACCTAAAGGCTATTCTGACACACCTCCCTGATGTCTCCAACGATAAGCAAGTCGCCGCCGCAAGAGCACTTTATGTTCCTGCTTGCCAACCATCCTGATTACAAACGGGATGAACAAAAAGAGGCCTCAACATACGGAGCTTTTATAAAATGAAACTATCTGAGATGGGTCGGAATGGCGAAAAGGTCGCGTAAATTATCAGGGAAAGGTTGCGATATTCCGTATCTTGATGCGACGCCTGATGAGCATGCTCAGGAATATCTTGAAGCAATCTGGATGATACAGGAGAGGACACAGGGTATTGCAAGAATCTCTGCAATTTCAGATAAGCTCGGCGTCGCTCCCCCTAGCGTAGTTGAGATGCTGAGACGACTTGAAAAAAATGGGCACCTAGAATACAGAGCTAGGGAAGGGGTAAAGCTGCTTGCAAAAGGCAGGAAGGTTGGAAGGACGATGGTAAGAAATGGTAGGCTCACCGAAGTTTTTATGAAAGAGACTCTGCGTATCCCAATCGATTCCAAGGTTGCCTGTGGAATAGAGCACCATCTTACAGAAAGATTCGCTGATGCTTTATGCACATTGCTGAACCACCCCAAAGAATGTCCTCACGGCTACTCATTGCCTCCTGGCAAATGCTGCAGGGTTGCCGGTCCAACAAGCAAATTGGGACAAAGTAGATAAGATTCACAAGAGGATTGAAAAGAAGTAAATGGGCCTTATGATGCTGGTCACGACGCTTCTGGCTGGAGTGAATACAGTGGTGCTGTTGGCCCTGTTGTTCTTCTACCTTAGGAACGCAAGGAAGATTACATCTTCATTTACTGTTGGACTGGCACTATTTGCAGCCTTCCTCTTAGCTCAGAATGCACTGGGACTGATATCTTATGGCATGATGAATAGACACTTCGCCGAGCCCATTGAACCCTTTATGCTTTCGATAAATGTAGCAGAAGCTGTTGGGTTGGTAATTCTCTACAGGACGACGACTAGGTAAGCTTTAGCAGTTTCGAAACTATCCCCTGAAAGGAAAACGAAGTTATCAGGTACCATACAAAAACCGATACCGTGTTTTCTGCACCGAAGGTCAGTGGGTAGAAAGGTATGAAGTTCAGAGCAATCGGAGAGGTCGCAGCAATAACGTTAGCCCAATCAGCGCCTATTATTGCTGGTATGCCATATATCCAGAGCAGGAAGAATGGTATCATGAAAGCGAATGTTGGCTTCATATTCCCCATCGCAATCTTGCTCTGCAGCATTTTCATCTGAGGTTGCTTCTTTCGAAGCTTCGCCTCCTTTTCCTTGTCTTTGGACATTACCGCTTGACGCAATTCCTTGTTGAATGCGCTAACCTCTGCAGTAATTCTTTTGGATTCCTTAACATTAGTGAGTAAACGTCTCCCAACTCCATAGACTAACGAAACGCCCAAAGAGAGTAGGGCTACGACGAATGTCACTTCTGGTATTGTGTTGATCAACAATAAAATTCTAAATCAACTATCCTAAAAATCATTTGCTAAGCTTTCCATCTAAGCAGATTCAGCCCGATACCAATATATCGAAGGAATTGTTCTCGCAATATCGGCGAACTATTTGCCAACACCTCTTCAGATAGGCGGATCAGAGTGGTTATGGATTATTCTTGTCGCAGCGATCTTTCTATTTGGTTCCAAAAAAATTCCTGAAGTAGCCCGCTCTTTGGGCAAAGCCATGGGCGAGTTCCAGAAAGGGAGAACGGAGATTGAGAGGGAGATACGCGCAGCTACAGAGCAGGTAACACAGCAACCTCCTCAACCAACTGTTTCAAAAGCTGCTGCGATTACGGCAATTGAAAAGAAACTCGGCAAGGAGGAAATCCAGAAAGCAGCTGCCGCTTTGGGTATAGACGCTTCCACAAAGACCGAAGAGGAACTCCTGAAAGCGATTAAAGAGAAGCTCGGCTAGCCATATTTGGCTTTCGTATTCTAAGAACGACTGTTATCGCCGAAGATATCAAGAATACGACAAGCCCAGCGAGAAACAGTTCTCTAACTCCTGCTATCTCACCTACGTAGCCTCCCATCACATTTCCAACTGCAAGCCCTATGCTCAGCATCATACTGTAAAGTCCCAGAGCAGAGCCCCTCATCTCGCCTCTTACCCTGTCCCCTACAGCTGCGAGTACCGAAGGAACGAGTGCCGAAGCAAGGAATGCAAATACTCCAATCAATGGCAGATTGTCAAACCAATGAGGGTAGGTTAGAGATAGAATGGCTAAAAGCCCTGTCTGCCCTATTACACCTATCATGATGACACGCTCCCTACCGATCTTATCGGAAAGCCTTCCAAAACCTGTTGCCCCTATTCCTAACGCAGCAAGACCAGCTGCAGCCAAGAGACCTAATCTGCTAGCGCCAAAAAGTTCCTCCCTCGGGAAAATCTTAGGCAGGAAGAAAGCCAGCCCAACTATCGTTGTAATGCCAAGCCAGATCGGGAGCAAAGACTTAGTTTGTTCATCGAGCCCTTTCAGGGGATTCAACGATTTTGGTGTCTCGCTCTTAGGATGTTCAGGCTCTTTCACAAGAAACAGGGAGAATATAGCTGCGATGAAGATTAAAGCTCCAGTTGCTAGGAACGAATAGCCTGGATTATCTTGGAATTGAAGTTCCAATCTGCCTCCAAGCAGGGCACCAGCCGCATAGCCAGCAATATTGGCGAAATCAAACAATCCCATACCCCCTCCTCTGTTTGATGTTTTTGTAAGATCAGTGATCATGGTCAGAGAGCCTATAGTTGTGGTCGCTGCTGCGAAGCCCATTGCAGCATGGGCAATCGCGATTAGGCTTACATCATACGTCAGCCCTATCGATGCAGTAAGAATTGCCATCATGAACAGTCCCATGAGGAAAGGTTTCCTCCTTCCACTCTTGTCAAGGTATCTTCCGACAGGAAGCGCTGAGCCAGCCTCGACCATGGGGTAAAGTGCAAGGACAATCCCAGCTAGGAATGGGCCAGCATGGACATAGGATGGGAAAATAATGACGATAGCACCAAAGCCTATCCTTGTTAGAAATACCGAAAGGTAGAGAATACTAAGGTCTCCTATTAGGAGTTTTTTGCTAAGAACCTTCTGCTGTTCGAGCACTATCTGCTTTAATTTCAGAGTCTTTCTTAAACTTGCCCTACTCTATACATCTTAGCTTGCAATAACAGGCTAGAAGATTTCCAGCCTGAGTGACTTTATCTTGCCTTTGTCGTAGAAGAACCTTGCAGACGCCCTTACTATATCGGAGCTTCTTGGCTTGGAGTAAGTGTAAGCAACATACACCTCGCTGTCCCTGCCGTTGAAAGAAACTATTGTGGAATTGATGCCCTCTGCAGGAAGCTCGTTATAATATTGTTGAATTTGTGCTCCTTGGAACGCTCTATCCTTCTCATCCGTTAGCGTTGCATTTGGAATAAACATACCAACTATCTTTGCAATGTCCCTCTTTCTTACAGCGTCGAAATATTCATCAAGATTTTGCTTTGACCACTCGGGCATATAGGGAGCGCGCCTATGATAACTGGTATTTAACCCGATCTTGGATGCGAGCTCAGCACTCAAGATCCAGCTCATAAATCACTTGGGCTATTGTCTTCACGGCTCGCTTGCAAGAATTCATTAATACGTAAATAAAAGGTCTTTTGCAATATAGGAGAGGGGAACATGGTACACGTAGACACGAGTGCAAATCTAGAAGGCTTCCGCAGGTTTCTGATCAACAGTACCTGCCTAACCTTCATACCTGAGAGCTACATTGAGGACCACGAGGTATTCCCCGAGAAAGAAGGCGAGACAGGCTCAATTTATGTTGAAGCGGCCGACAAAGTTACTCTAAAGAAGATTCGCGATATAACTTTCATCAATGCGAGGGATGTCTTGGGCATTATCTACACTTCTAGAAGTGGGAATACTAAGCTGAAGTGGAGGCAAATCAGAGGGCGAATGGGCAAAGTTAACGGAGAAGCTTCGGCAAATTCGCTTGTGAATCTCATTACTGCTGGAGTGATAACAGAGGAATATGCAGCGCAACTCGCTATGAGCGCTACACAACCTGCAGGTGAAGCTGGCGAAGCAGAAACTGCGGAAGAAGTTTCTGTTGTTACTGATGATAGCGATGTACCTGAGCAGGAAGAAATGACTCCGAAAGAGCCAGATTTCTAACTCTCCTCAAGCATTGATTTAGCTTCTTTGTAGATCATTCGTCCCAGAGTAAGCCTCTGAATATCATTAGTTCCTTCATAAATCTTTGTAACCTGAATATCCCTCAGGAAACGCTCCATAGGATATTCCGTTGCAACTCCTGCAGAACCTCCAAGCTTTATTGCAACTAGTGCTGCCCTTTCACCTGCTTCCGTAGCAAACATCTTTGCCATGCTAGCTGCTGCCGAGAAATCCTTCCCCTGATCCTTCAAGGTTGCCGCCCAATATGTAAGGAACCTAGCGCCATTAACCTCAGCCGAAACTTCACCGAGCATGAACTGAGGGCCTTGAAACTCCAGTAATGGCTGACCAAACGCTATTCTCTGCGCTGTATATTTTGCTGCAGATTCAATTGCTGCCTGCCCTACTCCGACTCCCTGAGCCGCAACCTCTATTCTCCCATGATCATAACAGTCCATTGCCACGTAGAATCCTTTACCCTCTTCTCCAAGCAAATTTTCTTGAGGTATTTCAGTGTCTTCCATGAGGAGCTCTACAGATTTTGATCCTCGGATACCAGTCTTGCCGATAGGCTTTCCAACTGTAAAGCCCTTAGTGCCTCTTTCAACAATGAATGCAGATATACCAAGCTGTCTCTTCTCTTTTGAAGGAGGGCTCGTTCTGGCAAATATCAGGAAAGTTTCGGCGATGTCTCCATTCGTGCAAAAGACCTTTGTCCCATTAAGAACCCATTTGTCACCCTCTTTTCTTGCAGTGCTCTTGATGCCTGCAACGTCTGAGCCAGCAGCGGGCTCTGTCATTGCGTGAGCTCCTACCTTTTCCCCTTTGGCAAGCGGTATAAGGTACTTCTTCCTCTGCTCTTCGGTACCATGCACGTAGATGGGCATTGCAGCTAAAGTATGAGCAACAGGGATTACTGAAACTGCGCAGCTAATTCTTGCCAATTCCTCGACGACTATAGCCATGGAAAGATAATCCGCGCCGACTCCTCCAAGCTCTGGAGGGTAAGGAACTCCAAGAAATCCAAGATCAGCTATTTTCTTTATTATATCAGAAGGAATCTTATCCTCCTTGTCTATCTTATCTGCAATAGGAGCGATTTCATTCTCCGCAAATTCCCTCGCAACTTTCTGAATTTCTCTATGTTCATCCTTGAGCAGGATGGAGTATTCTGATGCGTTGGGACTGAGTATTCGCATACCACTGGCGTGAAATTGCTGCACTTTTAATAATCTTTGGCATATTCATACCGGAGGAAGAGTAACCATCTGCTTGGATGGACGAAGCTCCAGCCATTTTTTGAAATCCTCATCTGGAGGAAATTCATCGTAGAGCTGTTTTCTCTTCGCTTCCAGCAGGTTATTTCTTATTCCCATCGTTTCGGCTATAGTGTTCACTTTATTCCCCTCTTTTTTCGCCTCGTTCTTCAGTTTCTCGATAACATCTAGCCCATCCACATTTCTTAGAAGGTGGTGATCTACTATTACATGCTTAACATTCCCTACAATCTTTTCTAGGTTTCTCAAGCCATTGTCTATGATTTCTTGATCAACCTTCCAACCAGCGAGGTATAATGGAGGGCCGCTCAGAACTAGAATGTCAGGCTTCATTTCGAGAATAACCCTCAAAGCATCTGCGGAGCCCGGTCCCTGAACATCTGCACAATGCATTATTGTCTTACCGTCATAGGAAATCGATGTTCCTATTACATAGCCAAGCTTGGTGTCATCGCCACCGTGATGGAGAGGAGCACTGAATACAACAGTAGTTCTGCCAAACTGATGTTTTGAATCATCTGCATAGATAATCTCCTTGCAGAAATCCTTTGATATCTTCCCAAAGAGATACCCTCTTTTTCTTTGCGAGATGTTAATGTTTTTCCTGAATGCTTTAGCAAAGATAGTCTTTCCTCCATAGACTTCTCTTGCTTCTTCATAGGAGCTCCATGTCCATTTTGCGTCAACCTCCTTCCATGTGGCTATGTAGTGGTCAAAGTGGTAATGGGAAATTGTTACATAATCTGATTTCTTCGCAAATTGCTTTATGCGTTCCTTCGCCTCCTTGAGGGCTTTGTACTCCAGAGAATGTGGTAGCAGTCCAGCTCTCATGCCGAGTGCTGCCCCCGCGTCAAGCAGAATTCGAAGATCGGGAGTCTCTACATGCATCGCCATAGATCTGACTCCCAGAGATTCACCGCCAGCAAACTCGAACTTTATTCCCAATTAACTGCTTGGATGTAGCTCAGAAATATAAGCAGGGTATTAGCGGTTGGAGATATGGTCAAGGTCAGGGTTTTCAAGATAAGCAGCGTAAACGATCCAGAATCAGGCCAGCCAGGCAAACAGATCGAGCTCGTTGAAGTAAGATCAAGGGCGACTCCACCTTTTATCACTGGTGGCGGAGAGGATGAAGCGAAACTGGTAAAGGGCATTATCGGGCAGTTTCAGCAGATGGGGCTCTTTCCCGCAGGCAGGGAAATCATGATTCCTAAAATAACTCTCTTTCTTACAGAGGATGAATATGATCTGCTTGGCGTAAGGTTTGAAGTCAACGACACCTTCGACTTACTGATGAAAGATGGTGCGTTTATGCTGAAGCGGTCGACAGAGGGAGTCTAGTCGAAAATTAAATATCACTTTGAATGGAGGTAAAGGACGTGCGCGACACTAGCCTTACAAGCGATCTAATAAGATTCGTGGCCATGATAATGTTCCTTTTGGGACTTGTTGGGGTCGTTACTGGGGCTGTTGTAAGCTACCAGCAGCCACCATCGCCTATAGCAATGCCTACGCTTATAGGAGCATCAATCACGGCGCTCATCGGAACAATACTAGTAATCCTGATTAACACTGGGATTATTGGAGAATAAAGTCAGCGCAGATGGAGATAGAACACTGTCAGTTTCCTGATGACCTGCTTTAT
Source organism: Nitrososphaerota archaeon (assembly GCA_016180375.1). Lineage (GTDB taxonomy): Archaea > Thermoproteota > Nitrososphaeria > Nitrososphaerales > UBA57 > JACPBJ01. Next base: position 10,891 of record JACPBJ010000134.1, read on the forward strand.
GACGGTGACGGCTTTGTCTGGCTAAGGAAGGAAGGGCAGAACTTTGCTAGAGTTGGCATTACAAGCATCTATTCTGCACTTGCAGGTAAGCTCACAGCTGTAAGGTTCAAGGGCATCACAGAAATCGAAAAAGGGCGAGCGATATGTTCGATCGAAAGTCCGAGATACTTTGGCCTTGTGAAAGTTCCTATAAGCGGCAAAGTGGTAGAGGTAAATCCTGCGGTTGCCGAACAACCATGGTTAGCTAATGACTCACCATATGAAGATGGATGGTTAGCACTTTTGCAGATTTCACAACTTTCTGTTGATAAAAAAGATTTAGCAGATGTGAAGAGTGCGCAGGAGAAACTGCACTACAGAATCAAAGAGCTAAGAATAAAGTGCTTTGTTGCTTTCCCCGACCACCAGATGTCTGAGATAGGAGTTGAGTGTGCCACGGTATTGGTGAAACTTAACGAATTGATGATGAAGATTCCTGTAGGGGATGTCATCCATATCGTTTCGGATGATCCGACCGCGCCAATTGAAATGGCCAGATGGTCTGATCAGACAGGGCATACTTTAGTTGAGATGAGAAAAGAGGAGAACCTATACCATGCGATTGTAAGGAAGGCGAAATAAGGTTCTGTTAACTCTTCAGCTAATTTCAGGGTAATCCGCATGTGCGCGCCCCTGCGCAAAATTAGTCTAGGGGGATGCAATATAAAGAAACTAAAGAAAGATCACTTCTCTATGGGGTTCCTTACCATGTTGCCCCATTCAGTCCATGATCCATCATAATTCCTGACATCTGGATAACCGAGCAGGTACTTTAGAACGAACCATGTGTGTGAAGACCTCTCTCCTATTCTGCAATAAGCTATCACGTGCTTGTCCTTTGTGACGCCTTTAGGTTCGTAGAGCTGCCTTAATTCATCAACGGGCTTAAAAGTTCCATCTTCCCTTACAGCCTGCGACCATGGGATGTTAGCAGCCCCGGGAATGTGCCCTCCCCTTTGCGCGTGCTCGCTCGGATACTCTGGAGGAGCCAGAATCTCTCCGGTGAACTCCTTCGGACTTCTGACATCGACGAGCGCGCTGTTTTTCTTTCCTATCACATCCCTAACATCAGGGAGATACACTCTCAACTTTTCGTCTGGCTTTGATGCCTTGAAGTTACCTCTTGGGTATGTTGGGATGTCTTTTGTAATCGGCTTCTCTCCGTCTAGCCACTTCTTCCTTCCTCCATTCATCATTTTGACATCCTTGTAGCCGTAGTACTTGAACGCCCAGAAGGCAAAGGCAGCGAACCAGTTGTTGTAGTCGCCGTAGAGCACCAATATTGTATCGTTGTTTACACCACTCCTTTGGAGCAGTTCTGTACATGCACCTTGGCTCAGAATATCTCTCCTTATAGGATCGTTGATGTCCTTCTTCCAGTCTATGAGCACGGCTCCCGGAATGTGACCTAAGTTATAATTCGCTACAGGATCGTAGTCTACTTCAGCAATTCTTGCCGTACCGTCCCTGTAATGCTGAGAAACCCAATTCGTATCAACCAAAACCTCTGGATGTGTATAACTGGACGCGCTCATAGGAGCGAAGCTGTTTTGGGGGCTTATAATTATTACTATTGTTATAATTCCTATAGGAATAGGATACAAGGTTAATAGCCAATTATCCTTCGCAGTAACGTTTTGAAGACCGAATTAGTTGCTTTCACTCCGCCTGACAATACTAATGTCATAATAGGGCAGTCGCATTTCATCAAAACGGTGGAGGATGTCTATGAAGCTCTTGTCACTGCGAGTACGAACATCAAATTTGGGATAGGGTTCTGTGAGTCAAGCGGGAAGTGCCTTATCAGGCACGACGGTAACGATCCAGCATTAGAGAAACTTGCTGCTGAAACTGCTTTTAAAATTGCGGCAGGGCATACCTTTGTGATAATTCTGAAAGATGCATATCCAATCAATGTGCTTAATAGAATTAAAGACGTACAAGAAGTTGCAACAATTTACTGCGCAACTGCAAATCCGATTCAAGTAGTCATTGTGGAAACAGATCAAGGCAGAGCAATTCTTGGAATTATTGATGGGTTAAAGACAAAAGGCATCGAGAGCGAAGAAGACAAGCAGGAGAGGAAAGCGTTTCTAAGGAAAATAGGTTACAAGCTGTAGTCTTTGGCAAAACCTTTTATCCATTCTTTGCGCATAAGGAGGCGAAGATCATGTGCGACTGCTGGGATGAAGTGGAGATAGAAGAGTTGCTAGCCATCAAGGCAAGAAAGAAAGAAGTAGAGCCCATCACTCAGGAGTTCGAAGAGCCTATCGTGGTGGAGGCAAGGGCTTAGCCCAACCTCTACCCTTTTTCATTTTACAGTAACAGACTTCGCCAGATGCCTAGGATAATCAGGGTCCAGTGTTCTTTCTACTGCCGCATAGTATGCCAGCATCTGCAGCGGTATTACTTCGAGGATAGGGAAGAATACTGAATCAACAGCAGGAATTTCTATGACATCATTGTAAAGCTGATTCTGCTTATCCGTTACGGCAATTATGGTTGCGCCTCTGGCCTTCATTTCTGCTATGTTATTCAAGGTTTCATCGTATGTTTCATCGCCGGGATTGATCGCAATGACAGGAGTTCCTGCATCTACAAGTGCGAGCGTACCATGCTTCAGCTCTCCCGCGGCAAGTCCTTCAGCATGTATGTAGGAAAGTTCCTTCATTTTGAGAGCACCTTCAAGCGCAATAGGGAAGTGCAAACCTCTTCCTATGAAGTAAAAATCGGACGTTATCTTGTATCGCTTTGCAATTTCACGGATGCTAGTATCTTGGCTCAATATGATTTCTACGTGCTTGCTCAAGTCTCTGAGCTGCGCCCTCTTCTCTTCAAGACCTGCTAATCTGAACACTATATCATAGATTATCGCAAGTTGTGAAGTGAAACTCTTGGTTGCTGCTACGCCAATTTCGGGGCCGCAGTTGATATATAGTGTAATCTTGCTTTCCCTTGTAAGCGAGGAACCAGCCGTATTCACTATCGAAATTACCGATGCGCCTCTTGATGCGGCTTTTCTTACAGCTCCTATTACATCTGCAGTTTCTCCGCTCTGAGATATTGCAATAACAAGAGTATCCTTCTCAACTAGGTCGATTTCTTGATCAATTTCACTGGCAAGTATTGACTGGGCATGTATTTTCGCGAACTTTGCCAGCAAATACCGCATCAGCATTCCAGCATGAAAACTCGTCCCAGAGGCTGTAATGATAGTGTTCTTGGCATTCTTTATTGTTATACAAAATTCATTGATCTTCTCCTCATCCTGATCTAAAGCGGCGCTAAGAGTTCTTGCCTGCTCATTGATCTCCTTCAGAGTATAGTGGGCGAATTCCTTCTTGGAAATGTCGCTTGCTTCCCATGCAACATGAGTTGGAGCAAACTCTACAGGTTCGCCATCAAACGTGAAGACTTCTATCTTATTCGCAGTGATTGAAGCGATCTCATAGTCCTTGAGGAAGACTACTCTGTCGGTTTGCTCTATGAACGAAACTATGTCGCTTGCAATGAAATTGCCGCCTTTACCAACCCCAATTATAAGTGGAGCATCCTTTCTTGCACCAAGAATCAAACCAGGCTTATCGTCAAATAATGCAAGGAATGCAAATGTTCCCTTCAACTGCTTTGCAGTTTCTTGGAAGGCTTTCAGATGGTTACCTTCCCTGTAATGCTTCTCGAGGAGATGAGCAATGACTTCGGTGTCAGTTTCGGAAGCAAACCTGTGCCCTTCGGCTTTTAGCTGAGAAGAAAGCTCCTGATAATTTTCGATGATACCATTATGTACAACAGCAATACTGGCATCGCAGGAAACGTGAGGGTGTGCATTGTTCTGGCTTACTCCTCCATGAGTCGCCCACCTCGTGTGGGCAATTCCTGTATTGCCTTTCTCATCGCTTATCCCAACCTTTCTTGCAATTTCCGCGATCCTACCAGCATCCTTCATCACCCTGAGCGCGCCACCATGCAGTATCCCGAAACCTGCAGAATCGTAACCTCTATACTCCATCTTTTTAAGCGATTCCAAGAGCATAGGCCCCGCATCCTTGTTGCCAGTGTACCCTATTATTCCGCACATCTTGAACTTGGCATTATGTCAGTCATTTAAAAGAACCACAAAATCCGTTCTAATAACCGCTATTAGTTTCTTCATAGGAGTCATGGTCTGTTAGCATGTCTAGTAGGCCTTTTTTGTATCAACCACTATGAAAAATTATATAATGGTTCTGACCAAAAGTAGCCGTGAAAGAGAAGCGCCTTCTCATTAGAAAAGACAGGGAAGGCATACTTGCAAAGGACATTCTGGTATCGTCAGAGCCAACAGCGCTGCGCCCCCTGCTGAACCCAATTACTTGGAAGATAGCGAACCTCTTGGTAAAGAAGCCTATGTACTCGGCTCAGATAGCAAGAGAATTGAAAATTCATGAGCAGACAGTCTACTTCCATGTCAGGAGGCTCGTCAAGGCAGGACTTTTGAAGAAAGAGAAGGAAGAGGTAATCAAAGGAGCAGTTGCTCGGTATTACAGCATGCCATACGGCGCATTGGGGCTAGAGTTTCCAAAGGGAGAGCAGCAATTCGCGTCTATTTCGACTATTCAATTAAGTGACAAAGTGCGATCATTAACGGGAGGATCGTAGTTGGTTCTCCTGATCCTCATGGTCCGGAGAAGACTACGGCTAGAGACGGCCATTATGCCGTGCACCTTGCCTTTTTCTTGGGGCAGCTCTGCAAAGTTCCAAGCGATTTTGTAGTCAAACTTGATGTCGACGTCAAGACAGAGAAGGAGGAGAAACAGAACCTAATCCTTATTGGAGGACCAGGGACTAATTTACTTACATCTGATGTTAACCATTATCTCCCGACAAAGTTCAATGAGAAGAATATCTGGGCTGGTCTGGTCGACTCGCAGGGCAGAGCATTCAACACCGATAGGGATGCGGTTATTGCAAGGATAAAGAATCCATTCGATCCTTCGAAAGTTGTCATTGTGCTTGCAGGCGTTAGAACCGTAGGGACAAAATCAGCCATAATCGGACTAGTAAACTTCCCTGACAAAGTTCTGGCAGATTACAAAGGAGAAGAAACCTGGGCCGTAGCGATAAGAGGATTTGACTTAGACGGCGATGGTAAGGTAGATTCTGTAGAAGTAGTTTCTTAGGCTCTTCTTCCCCTTCTTCCACCCGCTTTTCTCGTAGTATCATGGGGAATTGGTGTAACATCCTCGATTCTTCCAACCTTGAAACCCGCTCTTGCAATTGCCCTGATAGCTGCCTGCGCTCCTGGCCCTGGCGTCCTTGGACCTGTTCCTCCAACCGCTCTGACCTTGATGTGAACTGCTGTTATGCCCTTCTTTTTGGCCAAATCTGCACACGCCTGAGCCGATTTCATGGCTGCGTATGGAGATGATTCGAACCTATCCGCTTTGACATGCCTTCCGCCAGAGCTGAACGATATCGTTTCTGCACCTGTAAGGTCGGTAATGTGCAGGACGGTATTGTTGTAGCTGCTATAAATGTGGACGATTCCCCACTTGTCTTTTGTAATATCTTCAGCCATTTCCAACACCATTAAGCCGCTGGGGCTGCTTCAGCCGGTTGCCCTTCTGCGGGCTGTGGAGGAGTTACCACCATAGTGCTACCGGCTCTAAGCTTAAGCTCCAAATCTTCACCTGTTCTGACAATATAGCCTGGTATCGTAATTCTTCTGTCGCCTATCGTTATGTGTCCATGAGTTACCATCTGCCTTGCTTGGTATGGAGTCCTAGCAAGCCCCTTCTTCCATACAACCGTCTGCAGCCGTCTTTCAAGGAAGTTTTCGATGCTCAGACCAAGAATATCATCAGCCGTAGCAGTCTCACTTACAACGCCTATCCTGATAAGAGACTTTAGCAGTTTAGCCTCTTCACGAGCTCTGACATCTGAGGGTGCGGCGAGCAGAGCTCTTGCCTGCTTTCTCACTCTCGAGAGCTCAGTCTTGGACTTCCAAAGCTCCCTCTTGTTCCTTAAACCATATGAACCTACAAGAAAGAGTTCCTGAGAAAGGTCGTCGCTCTTCCACGGATTCCTAGGAGTGGAATACTTCTTGCTTGGTGTCTTCGGGTCTCCCATGTTACTTCTTCTCTGCTGGTGCTGCTGCCGCTGCTGCAGGTGTCGCAGCTGGTGTCTGTGCCGGTCCTCCTGGCCTGACCATAGCCATCTTCTTTACTCCTATAGTCCTTCCCTTTCTGCCCGTGGTTCTAGTTCTCTGACCTCTGACCTTCAGGCCCAGAGAATGCCTAATCCCTCTCCAGCTCTGGACATTTTTCTCCCTCTCCTTGTCGTTCTTTATCGCAAAATCCAAATCCGATCCTATAAGGTGCATGTTGGTTCCTGTTTCAACGTCTTTTTGTCTGTTGAGCAGGTATGGAGGCAGGTTTAGCTGGGACAGATTCTTTACGCTTTTTTCAATTTCGGTAATCTGGCTGTCAGACAAAGTGCCCAGCCTTAGCTTCGGATCAATTCTCAATGTTCCCAAAACGCAATTACCCAAATTATACCCTACGCCCTTTATGTCTGCAAGGGCAGAAGATACCTTCTTGCTTCCCTGCAGGTCTCTCCCTGCAATTCTTACTATGAACCTGAACTCCTGTGACAAAGTCTTACCTTTGCAGAGTCTAGGCGATTAGTTCTTGGTTATAAATCCTTGCTGATAATCATGATAAGGTGCGTGCCCCTGTGTGCAAACTATACGGGGGGGAGCCGCATGAAGTATTGGTTTAATGGTAGCTATGATGAGGTGAGCAGTTTTTGTGTATGCAATATAAAGCGAGAAATTCTCTCTGTAATGATTTACTAGTAG
>JACPBJ010000058.1 GCA_016180375.1 Nitrososphaerota archaeon
TGGGATCAGGATCTATATGTATAACGAGGGTGGTAACAGGCACAGGCGTTCCTCAGCTAACTGCCATCTTGGACTGTGCCGAGGCGGCAAAAAACAAAGGTATTCCGATAATAGCTGATGGAGGCATCCGAACATCTGGTGATTTAACAAAGGCTCTTGCGGCAGGTGCTTCAACAGTAATGATAGGCTCGCTCTTGGCTGGAACTGATGAGGCCCCTGGTGTGACCATTCTGCGACAAGGCGGGAGGTTCAAGATGACTAGAGGTATGGCTTCTCTTGGGGCTGCGATGGAGAGGCGAACTCGGGAAGGGTCGAAGGAGATGGAGGAGCAGGAATTGTTGAACTATGTTCCTGAAGGAGTTGAAGGGTTAGTACCATATAGAGGCGCAGCAACAGAAGTGATCGCAAGACTTGCTGGTGGCCTCCGATCTGGAATGAGCTATTGCGGCGCAACTACTCTGAAGGAGTTGCGTGAAAATGCAGAGTTCATCCGGGTAACCGAGGCTGGGTACAAAGAGAGCCTTCCGCACGACGTTCAGACACTGACATAACTGCAATAGCATCAAAACCTTATTTCCCCATCTCCCGGCAAGAACATTGTGGGAGAATCGCAAAAAGTTCAGGACATTAACCTCGAGAAGGCTCGAACCTTCTTATCCCTAATACGCGGGATGGGCAAAGGAGGAGGGTTTACCGGTAAGTACCTGGCTGACGGGTTTGACATTCTCTCAAGGATGACCAGTGAAGCAGGATGCGTAAGGTTTCTCTCTTTCCCAGCGGCGATCATTGCAACGGGCTTGAGAGGAGTGATCAAGGAGCTCGTGAAGAGGAAGCTCTTTGACGTTCTGGTAACAACTTGTGGCACACTGGATCATGATTTAGCTAGGTCCTGGAAAGATTACCTTCAAGGTGATTTTGCTTTAGATGATGTTTTGCTTGAGAGGAAGGGCTTTCACAGACTCGGTAGTGTATTAGTACCCAAGGATGCCTACGGACCATTGCTTGAAGAGAAAATTACTCCATTTCTGACATCGCTGTACAAGGAAGGCATCAGGTCTGTTTCATCTTCCGAGCTTTGCAAAAGATTGGGTGAATATGTGGACGATGAATCGTCGATATTATATTGGGCAAACAGAAACTCTATCCCCATAATTGTACCCGGAATAACTGATGGTGCAGTTGGCAATCAGCTATGGTTATTCTCCCAAAGACATATAGACTTCTCCATAGACATGATGAAGGATCAACAGATTCTCTCTGACATGGTGTTCACGTCTAAGAAGACAGGAGCACTGATGATTGGGGGAGGGATTTCAAAACATCATACACTTTGGTGGAACCAGTTCAGAGGAGGACTCGATTATGCTGTCTATATCACCACAGCGGTTGAATATGATGGAAGCTTGAGTGGGGCACTAGTTAGAGAGGCTATATCGTGGGGCAAGGTCAAACCCAGAGCAAAGCAGGTTACAATTCATGCTGATGCTACTGCAGTACTACCTTTGCTAGTAGCGGCATTACTTGAAAAGTAATGGTCTATCAGATCCTCTGAAAGTTTATATCAATACTGACATTGGCACAAAAAGCCAAAACAGGTGATTCAATGTGGTTTCTACAATGGCACCGTCGCTAGTGATGGAGCTAATAGCGCCTATTTCAGGCATCATAGCATTGCTTGTAGCACTCTACTTGGCATTCTGGCTTAACAAGTTTGAACCCGGTACTGACAAAATGAGAGAGATCTACGAGGCAATCAGAGTTGGCTCTAAGGCATATCTTAGGAGACAGTACAAGACTATCTCAATAATTTCGATAGTCCTAACTTTATTGCTTTACGTAGGCTTTGATTTTGGGCCTCATCAAGGTACACCATACGTTTCTATTGCGTTCTTGATAGGAGCTTTGTTCTCACTTGCAGCAGGGTATGTAGGCATGGACGTTGCCACAAGGGCCAATGCGAGAACAGCCTATGCAGCTATGAAAAACATCGACCTCCCTCTCAAGATAGCGTACAATGGCGGTCTTGTGATGGGCCTGTTCAATGTTGGGTTGAGCCTTCTCGCCGTGTCAGGTTTATTCTATCTGTATGGTCAGAAACCTGAGCTGATTGTTGGGCTTGGATTCGGAGCTAGTCTGGCCGCTCTATTCGCTCAGCTTGGAGGAGGCATCTTTACTAAAGCTGCGGATGTTGGAGCAGATATAGTTGGTAAAATTGAAGCAGGAATCCCCGAGGATGACCCACGAAACCCTGCCGTAATAGCTGACAATGTAGGCGATAATGTAGGAGACGTCGCTGGAAGGGGTGCAGACCTCTTTGAATCTATGACTGCTGAGAACATAGGTGCCATGATAATAGGAGTTGGTCTAGTTGCAGCCACTGGTAATCCGTTCTTCGTCCTATTCCCTCTTTTAGCAAGAGCCATAGGTATCTTCGGTACAATAATTGGCCTTCCATTTGTTCGTGCAAAGAACTTCACCAACCCAATGGTGCCCATGCGGAATGGCATAATCGCTACTACGATAATCATCGCCATTGGACTATACTTCCTAGTGATGACGACAATTCAGAGTTTGAACCTATATTTTGCTGCCCTTGTTGGCGTTGCTGCAAGTATTCTGATCTTTCTTATTACGCAGTATTACACCGAAAAAGGATACAGGCCAGTTGAGGAAATAGCTCTAGCCTCAAGAACAGGCCCTGCAGTTAACATCATCAGTGGCTTCGCAGTAGCTCTTGAGAGTACGGCTCTGCCTGTCCTAGTAATAGTTGGAGCGATTCTTGCAGGTTTCTTCTTTGGTGGAAGATTCGTTGCCGAGGCTCCTTCGCTGTTTGGCGCTGGTACAAGTATAGACCCGCTCATAGGCGGTATCTATGGAACTGCTGTAGCAACTATGGGTATGCTTTCAGTTGCTGGAGTGATCCTGGGTATGGACGGTTTTGGGCCCATAGTCGA
>JACPBJ010000059.1 GCA_016180375.1 Nitrososphaerota archaeon
AAGGCTCACCATCGATAATAATGTACGAACCCTCTGTTACTACGCACAAGCTCTACCGTGGAATCTTAACAGACAAGGCTTAAATCGTATCACCACCATTGCAAGCATGTGCAAGTCAGGCGATTTACTGCTCTATTAGAGCCTGCTGAGGAAGGTGGCTATGTTGTAAAGTGTCTGGAGCTACCAGTAGCCACCGAAGGGGAAACAAAAAGGGAGTCCTTAAAGAATCTCAAAGAAGCAATTGAAGGTTACTTAGAGGTGCGTGCAGAAATACTCGGTAAATCAAAAGTTAAGCGCGAAACGGTGGAGATAACTGTCAGAAAAGCTTCCAGTACTCTCGTGGCGTGAAGTTGTCAAGGCTCTTGGAAAGGCTGGTTATAGGGTTGCAAGACAGAAAGGTAGCCACATATTCATGGTGAGAGAGCAAACAGTAGTTCCCGTCCCACGCCATGAAGAGATTAAGCGTGGAACATTGATGGCTGTTATTATTGAGGCTGGACTCACCAAGGAAGAGTTTCTCAGGCTCCTGCGATAATCGAATCTGCCTCAACTGGACACAAAAGCATTATGATAAGCAATTTGGCGCCGTAGGGCAACAATATTAGGAAGGTGCATGCCCAGAAGACGCACCAGAACCATTGCGTCCGTCTTGGAATAACGAGCGGTCCGAAATTGTAACTACCTGAGGGATGATTCACAAGTCGACCCTGAACAGCTTAACATCAATATCCTTGACCTTACCTAGCTCGCCATCCGTGGTCAGCAGTGTTCCTTTGACGCTCCTTGCAAGGGCAAGTGCAAAACAATCGGCCAGGGACAGAGCACTTCTCCTGCACTTTTCAGTGCCCGCGGCCAAAGCCAGTTCCTCGCTCGTCTCAACTATTGTGAGAATGGTCCTAGATTGGTAGTAACGTAGGTTTGCAGTTTGCCTACCTAGTTTCTGACAGGTCTTATAGAAGTGCTCCGAAAGATTTACCGACATCATGAGTCCCTCTGCCTTATTGTCATTAATCCGGTCAAAGTAAGGTCTCACCCTAGCTTCGCCAGCGTAGAAAAGGGTAAGTACCCCGGTGTCGATAACAAATCTACTCTTCATTCTCTCGCTTCGCGTCGATGCTCCTCCTCGAGCTCTCTAACAGCCTCCAGAAGAATGTCTTTCCTCTCCTTGTCAATACCGAAAAGAGCTGAGATGGATGGCACGGGTACCAGGATGATCCCATCTTCAGATTCAAGGAAAATAATCTTGGCCCCCTCTTTGATGCCGTACTTGTGACGTATCTTCGCCGGAATGTTTATCATACTTTTACTGGTTACCGTAGCGGACTCAGCCATCTCCATGGAAAGCGGACGATACCATGAATTTAAGCATTTACATTGTGAGTACGCTCAGGGCGTGATTTTCACAAGAATTGCACGCCGTGGGCAATTCATATTGAGCAAGGCGTGGATAGCGTCAGATAGTGGTATCAGTTTAGATGTGTTCTTTTGACACTTGTTGTTGTGCTTGGTTGGGGCATATTATCCCGTGGGCGGGTGGTGAAAGGATGATTTTTGTTCTATTTAGGACACGCAATTGTCGCAGACAAGAGGACGGTTTGTTATTCATCTGTAATATCATTACAATCAATTCTTAAATGCCGATATTACCAGTATGACAAGTATGTCAGCCAAAGAGGACGAACTTGTCAGAACTACCATTACAATACCCAAGGCGCTCAAGAAAAAAATGGCGGCCTGTAAGATGAACTGGAGCAAGGTCATCAGGGAGACGATTGCACAGATAGTCGAGGACTCGAAGCCGAATATGACGGAGGCCGTAATCCTGAATGAGAAGGTTAGGCGCAAAGCTCCAGCTGGATGGAGTAGCTTGAAAGTGATTTAGTGGAGAAAGGCGAGTTCGTAATGGATGCACCCATAGTAGCCAAATGGTTCCTGTTAGAGGAAAGTTCTGAGGAAGCTCTAAAGATACGAGATAGTTTCGCAACTGCCCGAAGGAATAGGTAGATCGATACGGGCGCCGGTTATTGAACTCCTAACTAGGTTCAAATTCCCCTATGTCACACAGAGGCAGGAGCACCTAGCACCAATTCTCAACTCCCACCTAACCAGATCGTTTCATGAAGTCCCTTGAAATGTTGGTCGCCCGTAAGCACTTTGGCGCGGTTTGTTTTTGCAATCGCAAGCACTATCGCGTCGAATAAGCTGGGCTTAGATAGTTTGGTCTCCTTTGCATTCTTTTCTAACTGAATGGATGATTTGGCGGCCTCTATAGCTATCGTGTCATCAATAGATAGAGACTCGGAGGTCTCAAGGATGGTTCTGAGTCTTTCGTGGATAGTTGTTTCCTCCATTCCCTCTCGGGAGTACTTCCTTGCCACTTCGGCGAGAACGATGTCTGGGGTGAAAACACTATCCGCTTTTGCTATGCTGTTCCTAGCCTCCTCTCCTTTTGTGCTACCGGAAAAGATTTCTATCCATGCGTAAGAGTCAATTACGATCTTCACCGCGATCCTCCTCGCTGAACGGTCTTATCTTACCACGGTCTGCGCCAAATGCTTCATTAAGTAGGTCCTGCCGGTGTCTTTTGACAAGCATCTGTATCGTCTCTTCAAGGCTCTTTGCACGAAGACTCCGCTGCAACGCAGCTAATTTCTTGGCCGTTGCTTTGGAGACCTTCACCGTAGTTGATTCCACATGTGGTATATAGTATACCGGTATATAAAACGTTACTGCCCATAAGCGCGCGCTTGTAAGCATGTGTGCTAATCTGCGATCTGCCGATTTCTTAACAGAGCCAGGCTTACCTATGGGTAAGAATTATTGGGGCAAGCTTTCCTCAGAACGCGATGGAGGGTTGCTGAATTTACTTAAGGTTTATTGCATCTCCCGAAGAGCCACCAGAGCCATCTTTTTTAAATAGAAGTAATACCGTATTACTTCTTGTGTCGGTCA
>JACPBJ010000060.1 GCA_016180375.1 Nitrososphaerota archaeon
GAGAGCCGAAGCCACCTGCTGTATACTTTCCACTATTGGTTGGAACATCTGCGCAAAGGTCGTCCAATGTGAAACTTTCCTTGCCAGTGAGTGCGTTAATCGCTATCACTCTGCATCCGTAGCTGTTGACTATGATATTCCCGTCTACATAGTTGATGGAGTGCATATGCGTTCCACCTCCTCGTATAGGCAGTTTCTTCTGCAAATCTGCGATATCGATTTTAGGCGTGTAAGACCATACGGTCTTTCCAGTTAAACCGTCAATTGCTACTATCGTGCCAACATTCATCCCAACGTAGACTATGCCGTCGACGACGAGCGGTGGCGTTGTAACACCTTCAGCAAGCGCAGCGAAACCTTTGATGTCTCCTGCATAGATTGATGCTGACGGGAATGGGAATACCCACTTTGTTTCTAACTGGGCAACATTTTCCTTGCCAAGTTGGGTCTGGGGACTGTAGTTCCAGCCCAGAGCATTTCCGTTCGTGAACTCCCAATTTGCACCTGCAGGTTTTTGCTGTGCCAGTGCCAGAGGGATTGACAGAGTTGCCGAAGCGACGAGCATTCCTAACATTACGGCAGAAGATAACAGAAGCGTATTTCTTCGCATGACTCCTTCGATTATTTTTAGATATTTAAGGGTTTAAGATTATCTGGGAATTGAGTATGAAATTTTAATAGTAAAAGCTATGCGTGTAGAAGTATTGGAAGAATTACTTGAGTTGTCACTGAACGTGATCAACGCTCTAGCGATACTGGTTCCGGGATTCATACTTCTTGGCATGCTCCGGAGCGAAAGAGCTCCTGTAGTAAAGAGACTAACTATGATATTGGCGTTATTCACAATAGTTCACGGAGTATATCATAGTCTAGAAGTGTTCGGTCTGCAAACAATAGCGGACCCTATAGATTTCATTTCCGTGCTGATTTTGGTATATCTCGGGGTGTATTACAACAGACAGGCGATTTAAACTTGGACTCAGCAACAATATCAGAGATATTCAGAAACTTGGTCCCTATTGTACTCATGATAGGGCTATTCTTGTTTGCAAGGCTAGCACTCAAATCCAAGAATTTGCGCAGCGTAGAAGCTGGGATCGCCATATCACTAATCATATGGGCTGTATCAGAAACCTTGCATGTTATGTCATTGCTTGGAGCATTGGAAGGAGAAACAACAGAGGATATAGTTGAAGTTATACATACAGCAGCAATGGTTGCCTTCGGAGTCTTTATCGTATTGCGGCTCAAGTAATTTGCTTTAACAACCATCAAAAATAGGGTTGAGAATGCGTGTCAGCAGTAACACTCTTTCTGTTTTACATAATATATGAAAAAAGAGCCGGCGCCTATAGGATAGAGCAAAGCATGTATTCGACGCCCATAGTATCCTAAACCAAATATTCAAATCGTCAGACACAGAAGACACAAAGGTCATGGTCGAAGTTGTTATTAGGGACGAATCAGGTGGAACAATACTTTCACTAAAATGGAGAAGGCGTTCTAAAGAAGTCTGCTATAGTTCCCCAGATAAACGTATAGCAAAAGCAAGTTTTAAATCACTCGCACGGGAATTGGGAGTTGAAGAGGACTTTTGGAGAGATTTAGGGATCTAGAGACTGCTGAATTGGCAGCCAAAGCAGGGGGAAAGATGATTAGAGCCTACATAGCTGAACTCCGGAAAAAAGGGAGGATAAAGGGGAAACTGACCGTTGTGGTTAGAGATGGTAAGAAAAAGTACGAATTTCCTTTTCGAGATGATGTCTGATCGGTCTGCAGTTTTCTTTCTAAAATAGATGCAGAGCCTGCTGTGCATTTTTCAGCATATCTGTATTATTGTTGAACATGATTTAGACTTTCTTGGGCTTCGTAGCAACAATATTCTTTTTCACCTCTTCGAGCTCCTTCAATGAATAATCATGCAAGTACAATATTCCCTGCCATGCATACGAACGTAGACAATTCCGTTCGCATTGAATAGCTGTCTTGACAGTTCCGGTGCATCCACACTGACCAATGTCAACCCTAAATCCTCAGCCCACCGTACAAGCATCTAAAAATTAGGCATTTGTACATTATTTACAACTGCATAGATCAGAAAATATAGCAAATGTGCAACTATCCCGGGGGAGTATTGAGCTCATGCAGGCATGGGCAAAAATTAGGGACGCGTGTCAGCAGTAACCCTCTTTCTGTTTTAGGCGGGATTCAGCTAAGCGGCCTACCCAAGTCTCTGGCATGACTCACAGACCTTTGTTTGGCCTTGCTCCGCGCGGGACAGTCGTTTCAATCCTTGCTGGAAATCTCAGGCTTGCGCCATCATAGTGCGCCAGTTCGGATATCGTTTCTGTTCTGTTGCCATCGATCTCTCGATGTGCTTCTCAGCACCACGCCCATGCCCGGAGAGAGGAGTTTCCACAGGAGTACCCCGTGACCCGCTCACTGACTCGCGTCCCTATCTCATATGTTGAAACTTCTAGTTATCCCTTTTCTGCTTACTGGAGTATCTCCTGTATGCTATGTACCCTACGCCCACGAGAGGATATATTGGAAGCAGCCCTATTATGAGAATTAGTAAACCTCTCATTAGAATCTCTGCAACTGTGAGTGCGACTATCAGTGGCTGAACAAATAATCTGCTAAGAACATCTTGCTCTTCTTCGATTTTAGGCCTCTCAATCACCTGAGGCTCGATTAAACCTACAGCAATTGTTGCGTATGTTACTTGGTTTTGAATCCTATTAATTTGGCCAGTAAGGGTTTCTATCTGCTCTTGCACCGTATCTATTCTTTGCTGCACGGCAAGTATGTCCTGCGTTGTTCTTGCAGTCCTAAGTATCTCCTTATACTGCTCTAGAACCGTCTGTGCGTTCTTGAGCCTTGCATTGAGGTCTGTATATTGATCAGTAACGTCTCTTGAGTTGGTATTGTATGACACTAGTTCC
>JACPBJ010000135.1 GCA_016180375.1 Nitrososphaerota archaeon
TGCATTTGCGGTGGGGTGGCGGAGTAAGCAGCTCGCTGTTTCCGTAGCGGTTACGCGCTCGCCTGCAGAGCGAGTCCACGTGGGTTCAAATCCCACCCCCACCTCTTATTTCTACAAGTACAAAACAGCTGCTAATGCTACTGTACCTAAAATGAGGGGTATTGGAAGCCCCGGAAACATTCTGAAGTGCCTGAGCATTAACAGAGTTACTGCTAGCCCTCCAAGGATAATCAGAGAAACCATCACAGAGGCGGTTAGTCCTACTAGGAGAAGGCCTGTAGTTGGGAGCATGCCGTAAAAGATGAAATCTCCTAAGCCGATGTGTATTCCTCCTAGATTCAAGAGCAGTGGCGCAAAATTTTCTATTGAGCTGCCTTTCTGCGTCAGCAGAGCCTTCAACGGCCCAGCAAAAACAGCATAGATATCGTATATTGCAAACGCAATAGGAAGTACCAGAGAGGTCGGAGGTTTCATGAATATGGCGAATGATGTTGCAAAGAGCACGGCCATCAACAAGCTAACAATTAGACTAAGCCTCTTAAATTTCGGTCTCAAAGTTACCAAGAATATAGACGCAGCAAAGATCAGACCAAGTCCCAGAGCTGGAGTATATGGGTCATCGAGCAGATACGAAAGCCAAACAGCTCCTACAGTGTAAGTGATTGAAATGGAGCCTATGCTGATGAAAATCGCAAGCATTGCTTTGAGTAGCGACTCCCTCCTTAATTTCACGAAGACCAGCATCACTACTGTTGCAAGGGCAGCCATGCCTATCAGCAGAAGAGAATTCAAGATCGGCCCAGCTCCACTTTGCCCAGCAGGTTCGTAAGCGGGAAGCGTGGTATAGACAGGCACAAAGGGAGAAGCCAGTACGAGCGTAGATATTTGCACAAGAAAGGCAGTGCCCACTATGAGCATTATGTTTGTAAGACTTAGTTTCCTCTCGATATCATCTGCCGACTGTGAATCTGCAGTTGGATTGCTTGACACTATTATGCTCTAAATTCAATCAGAATATTAGTGTTCTACCGTCTTATTGGTACCCTTCCACGCTTAATCAATTCGAAGGCCAGCAGACCTCCTATCGCGCTCAGTAATGGATTTCGACCAACGACGTACAACCATACTAGGTTAAGGTCTGCGTTCGGTATGACTGATCGAACAACTTGAGTTGCTTCAAGAAATGGGAAGCCTATCGCGAGAAGACCGGCCGTAACTACTACTGCTTCAGCAAGTCCTCCTAGTATGGATGCTAGAACTACCTTCTTTCTGTTTAGATCTCCACCCTTGATCGAAAGTATCATATCTGAGAAGAGGCCTGCAGCTCCAAATGCTGGAATAAAGAAAATTGCTCCTGGATCGCCGGGAGAAGCTGTCAAAAGCGCTCCACTGATTAACCCCATTATTGTTGCGCCGCCAAATCTATTCAGAGAAGCGTAAAGAATGACCATCAGGAAGGCTCTAACAGCATGTGCGTCTATGCCGTGAAGTTGGCTAGCCCAACTTATGCCTGAGATTATGCCATAGATAGCATAGAAGGCAGTGAAGATGCCTGCATATGCGACGAGTTTTGCCCTCGAAGCTCTTTGAGTCTGCTGCATAAAAGTAATGCCTTCTTGAGAACCCCTAATGATTGCTTATTTCAAGCTATCTCAGCCAAGCGTAAAATCTCAGCAGTTTCTGGCATGTTTATACAGCGACTCATTTGGCTACAATCTGTGACAGAATTAATCAGACAGGCACTGGTGAAATCTGGAGATGAGTACATTATACGCATTCCGGGTAATTGGGTGGGGGGACAGGATGCCAACGCTGACATAGTTGTGGATGATGTGTGCATAGTCGTTCCTGAAAGCATTTCCAATGCTACGGGAGAACTCCTTGTGCTTAAACTCTTGGAAGGGATGATTGATGCTGGTATTATTTCAGCAGACGATGTACAGAAAGCAGTTGAACACATTGTTTAACTGGTGAAAAAGCAGTAATTATGCTATTTTTCGTGATTAAAGCTCTAAAGCAGTTGCAAAGCATTAAATCAGTCAGTAATCTTGACTAGTGATATTAAAAAGCAGACTAATATCGTTCTGGCATAAATTCGAATCAATTGTTTTACTGCCATTTTTTTCCTGATAGTTAAAAATAGTAATCCGATGGACAATATCTCCATTAGCTGCATTATGTCAACAAGCTAACCGGATAAAATCGGGACTGCTTTTAATGTAAGCCCAGATTTTGTCTGTCATAACTGGTAAAGGGGCTATTTTCTGACCGTTCAAGGCTAGTGCTTAAATAGTAATCTTGCATATGCTGGTGCCGAGAACACCGTGGTTCAAGCATACTGTGTGAAGGACCGCAAGAAAGTGGAGATCCAGAACCCGAAGAATGTCAAACTGAAGAATGGCAAGCCAGCGGTTTCTGGTACCTGCCCCAAGTGTGGAAACAAGGTATTCAGAATCGGTGGTTAGCAGTCTCTCCACCCTTCTTTTTTTCCTTTACCAGTGTTTATATAGCAAGCATAACGCTCTCACATCGTTATGGGGTACTGGTTCTCCGGCGAGGATGAACTCAAGGCTAAGATCGGTCAACTGCTGTACAATATGTATCTTGTCGACAGGCTAAAGCTCGAGATTCTAGAGAAGTTATCTGCAAGAAACCAAGTAAGCATGCATGTTGAGCTAGGGAAGGACAAGTATGGAAATGATATAGTGCTTGATGTCTTCCTGAACAGGTTCTCACCGAAGGTTAAAGAGATGAAGGAGGATGAGGGAGTTCCGGAGCCTATGGCTCAGGAGTCTGCTCCAAGCAGTCCTCCAGAGGAAGTTACGGAAAATAGCGGTTCTTAAGGGCCATTTGAGCATGCGTAGCGAGAGTTGCCAGCAATTACAATAAACGCCCCCAAAGGTCTGCTAAAGATACTCATACTAGACATAGCGTCCAAGAGTCCTTCCAGCGGCGTAGAGATAGCACAGAGAATCTCGAAAATGACTGATAGTATGTGGAAACCAAGTCCAGGTTCTATTTACTATATTCTTGAGAAGCTTCTCAGGGATGAGCTGATTAGCGAAATATTCAGCACCGCCAAAGGCCAGAAGAGGTATGTTACAACTTCGCGAGGAAAGGCTCAGTTCTTGTTGGAGAGAGAAGCTCTGACGCCTTCTTGGAAGAAGCACTTGATTCTTACCAAACTTATGGCAGAAATTCTTGGAGTAAGATTTGACAGCAATCTGTCCGGAACCTAAGAACTCAAGAATAGAATTAATTCAAATTCAGCTGTGCTTCTTGGACTTGCTCCAAAAATAATTCGTTCCACTTTCTGCAGATGTAGTATGTCAGTCTCCAGAACCCCACAGAAGGCGGCTTCTGAGTTATGTCGAAGATGTTCCTTGAATACACGTATATTGTCTGCCTTCGCATAGAATCCCAGACTGGAACATTTCTCTGGATGAAGCCGAGATCGACCAGTGTTCTAAGAACCGTAAGGTAGAAGTTTCTCCTGCTGTATGTAAACGGGATCCCTTTGACCGACATGGAGCCATTGTGAAGTTCGTCTGCAAAGTTGCTAACTGCGTTTTTTGAAGCGGTTCCACCTTTATTCTTGAGCCAGTCAACAAACAATCTAGCCGCATCTCTCGTCTTCCTGTTGGGAAATATTATCTCAAGTGCGTCCGAGGAATGTATACTCTCATCCGAGAAATTGAGCCTAACAGAGCGCATATCTTAGTTCAATAATACTGTCTTTGATTATCGTTCGGGTGAAGGTATTATCGCAAGATTGTAAATTTCCTTTCCCAAAACAAACTTTCGTTTATATATAGAACAGGGTTCATAAGAAAAGAGTTTGAATCCTGCACAGACCTCGGTTGACGACTCTGAGGCTATCCAGAGTATCTTTACGAACAAACAGAGGCTCAGGATATACTGGTACATGCTGAGCAAGGGAGACCCTGCTGGAGTGAGAGAAATACAGAGGGCTCTTGGCATGTCGAGTCCCAGCGTTGCACATCATCATCTTGAGAAGTTGACTGAGATGGGGGTAGTGGCACAGGATGAATATGGTAGATATGTACTTGTTAAGCAGGTAGAGGTCGGTATCCTTCAAGGATTCTCGAGGATAGGCAGATTCATGCTTCCTCGGTTCTCTTTTTATGCGGTTTTCTTCAGCACGCTTCTGGGCTTCTATCTTGTGAGGTATTCTGATTCGCTGAATATCTTTGCTGTGCTATTCTCTGCTTCCGCTGCTGCTGTTTCGTGGTATGAATCGATCAGAGCGTGGACGAACAGGCCGTTCTAGGTGCTATAGATGGAAGAGAAGACAAGAAACTCAATATTTCCAAAACAATTCGAAGCTATTGTTACGTCGGTAAAGGGCAGGGAGGGCATGTATTACCTTCGTGGGCATATCGTACTGGAAGGAGAATCCTTCCCGTTTAGAGGAGTTGCCTTCGGAAGATTTGGAGGACACAATGTTTCTGTTGAGCTCTTCAAGAATGCTCAAAGAATGCTGAGAAAGAAAGGCCTGACTGAGCAAGATATCGAGAACTTGGAGATTGCGGCACAGGTGAAGATACTGCAGGGCGAAATGCTGGTCATAGATAAGAAGGCCAGAGGAGCTTGACGGTGTTCTATTCCTTGGACTTAAATCGATTATATTCCATTTCAACCGCGGAGGAGCTGCTGTGATGGACACTCAGGACCGCATATTGTTAGGTAGTGTAGCAGGTTTCATCCTAGCAATAGCCGTACTAGGCGCCTTTTCAAACCCGACTCTAGCCCCCAGTGAAGAGCAAACCATTCGGGCACCTCCTCCGCTGCAAGAAGCAGCGCCCATTGCTCAACCAAAGGATGTGAAATCGGTAGCTGCTCCTGCACCAGCCCCGGCTCCTGAAGCTCCAAGACCGGCACCCATCCTCGCCCCTGCACCAGTTCCAGCTCCCGCCCCTCCACCTGCTCCAGCACCGCAGCCAGCTCTGCCTGAACCCGCAGTAGTTTCAAAAGAAGTGATAAAAGAAGTCCCCAAAGAGATAGTGCGACAACCTGAAGCCCAGCAAGCTGCACCAGTAATGGCTCCAGAACCAGAACTTGTTAGACCAGCTTATACGGTCAGGGAGCAGGGGGTCACCGACGCAATTATACCCTTCGGCGTCGCAGGTTTGGTAGGCATTTCCATCTCCATATTTGTCAGAAGGAGGGTAGAAGGGACGAGCAAGAAGCAAAATGGTTAAGGCTGATGGCCTATAACAAGCCTTATTTCTGATTCATAAGAGAAGCAATACGCAGATTGAATAATCATGAGCCAGCAGGATGCTGTTTTCAATAGGCTCGTACGCCTTGACTACGCTTCGATAGCGAAGAAGATTCAGGACTTTATTCTTCAAAAGGTGATCGATGCCAAGGCTGAGGGCGTCGTACTAGGCCTCTCTGGTGGGATAGATTCGAGCGTCGTTGCTGCTCTTGCGAGAAGGGCGCTTCCAGAGCATAGAATACTTGTTCTGCTGATGCCACTTTCCGGTATTACTCCTGACGCTGACATGGATGATGCGGAAAATCTGGCTACGATGCTGGGAATTGAGTACAGGAAGATAGAGCTTAAGCCAATTTTAGATGCGTTCTTGCAGGTTCTAACCCAAGAGAAGGTTCCTCAAGGAAATTTACTGGCAAGGATTAGGATGACCCTTTTGTATTATCATGCGAACCTGCTGAATCGGATCGTTCTTGGAACTGGAGATAGAAGCGAGGCGCTCATCGGATATTTTACGAAGCATGGTGATGGCGGAGTCGATGCTCTTCCCATTGGAGGCTTGTACAAGGCGCAGGTCAGGGCGCTTGGGCGATACCTAGGATTACCTTCAAACATACTGGAGAAGAAGAGCAGTCCAAGACTCTGGAAGGGTCAAGAGGCAGAGATGGAAATAGGTTTGCCCTATGAAAGCATCGATAAAATACTTTATTCAATTTTTGATGAAAAGCGTTCCCCGAAAGAAACTCAAACTGCAATTGGGCTTCCAATGTCGCAGATAGAAGCGGTCCTGGAGATGCATAAGGCATCAAGCCACAAGCGAAGCATGCCCGAAATATGTCAGGTTCTGTAGAATAGCCTGAAGAAAAAAGATACAATTGGGAACAGAATATCGCCGTAACCCAATGTGATAATGAAACCCAAAAGCACGAAGACAAGCAAAGGTATGCCTGGAGTTACCCAGATATCCCTCCCCGTAGCAAAGTCCTCGTCAATCTTGCCTAGCGAAAACTGAAATCTTCTTCTGCCTTCTGCGGAATTCTCCATTGAGAAATCGTATTTCCCTGCTTCCTTTCTTCTTAATCCCAAAAACATCGCTTTGAATTTGGCAAATCTGCTTTCTTCTTCGAAGCCCTGAAAGATCTTCTCCCCTCTGGAAAGTTTTATCAAGTTCAATATTATGAGTGCTGCTGGTAGCAAAGCTGTTAGCAGGATGGAATTTGTCAGAGTCGTGAGCGCGCCAAGTCTGTGGAACGAAGAAGTTTCGTATATTGGGAAGATTACTGAAAGAGCTGATATCGCCTTCGCGTCGGCACCGCCGTACAAGCGCAGAAAGTAGGCTCCCCATGCCAGCACTGAAGTAAGCCCTATTGCAAGAATAAGTTCAATAAGATTGAAGCCGGGAGTTCCTACATAGAAGTCATATACGGTAAGAATAATCCCAACAATTGTGAAAGGAATCCAGAATTTATCCTGAACTTCTCTCGACTTTATATCAAAATACGAAGCAAGAACTAGCATGACGAGCGCTATTGCAATTCTATGGAGCAAATCTTGCCACGGGAATTACTTCTTAAGACCGAGCTTTTGAACTATCGCCCTTGCTTTTTCAAGTAAGTCCCAGGCTCGCAGCCTTTCTGCAGCCAGATCAACCTTCTGAAGAACTATCGCATCGCTGGTAGCAACAACCAGTAACCTTGTCCCAATCTTTAGACCGAGCCGATCACGAACATCTTTTGGTATTACAACCTGACCTCTCTCTGAAATCCTTGTTGTGTCAACGGTTACTTCACTCATAAAAAGACCTGAATCATAGCAGTCTTACTTTTCTTATTTATTTGTATCGGAAATGATTGAAAGCATCCGCAACTAAGTAAATTGGCCTTAGCAATCGCTTTGCAACTGCTTTGTGATGCACCGAAGCATTCGAGTTTCTTCTCCCTACCAACTAACACCAGATTACAAACAGACTATGCAGACATTGTTTGTTAGCAATAATTGTTAACATTTGGGTTAAGCGATTTTGCGTACCGATGATAAATCAAAAAGTGAATGCTTCTGATTTGACCAAAAATGGGTAGAAGCGGTGCAGTTTTCGGTGTATGGATTGCAGGTTTCCTGCTAGGATTCATAGCATATCTCGCATATCCCGCATTGAGCAAGATCATAGTTGCTTTCGTTCCTTTCTTACTGGGTCTCGACACTCAGATAGTCGGCGCGATGATGGCAGGAATTGCGAGTTCTATAGTTACGCTGATAGTAGTGATGCTGTGGGCATATTCGGGTTCGGGTAAATACGGCCATAGCTAGCCATGCAATAAGGGGAGCAGTACTCTCCATCAATTTTTATTACTGTTTGAACCGTCGTAAAAGCGGCAGGTAATCAGAATTGTTCTGATAGCTCTTCTGGGTACGCTCACTTGTGTGTAGAAATTTTTTCCCTTGTTTACATAAATAAACTCAAAACGACGCAACTTTTGCGGTGTTGCAGTTTTAGCATGTAGATTCAAAAATCCGACAAGAGTGTTCCTCGACATAGTACGTACGCTAGGTAACATAAAACTGTATTAGTAGAGCACTCTAGCATAAGTGGGTTATACTGTAATGAAGCATGCCTATGTTGGGCTAGAGGAAGATTCCGGAGAAAAATTAACAATAATCCTTTATTCATGCCATTCGTAATTGAATTAGTTTGTTGATCAGGGGCTGGATTCCCTATTGAGGCGGGTGGTTACTGTGTCCATCTTAGCTGTGATTTCTGTCACAGTTGCATTGTTTGCGATAGCGTTGACCCAAACCCCAAACGCGGAGACTAGTGGGAAGCTCCCTGCCCCTCAGGTCCCAGCTGCTCAACAGGTTTCTCAACCTCCTCGCCCGGTTCAGATCAACGACCCTCGTCTGTCTAATCCCTTCCCGTCATTCGATGTCAACTACACCCTTTCAGACTTTACAGCAGAAGGTGGTGCAGGGATCCTGGAGTTGTCTATTGCCAAAGGTGAAACAAAGACAGTAAGGGTGAGGATAATTCCTTGGAAGGAATTTGAAAAACCTGCACTATTCGTATTAGATAATGTTTCAAGACCTGCTCTAAAAGTGGCTCCACTAGAGATGCCAGGGATTGAGGTATCTTTCGAACCCAAGCGATTCATGGTTTACCCAAACAGAACTGCATCATTTGTCATTATACTGCATGCCCGCAATGATGCTCCTGATCGTGCATACAATTTCGGATATGCGATAAGGTTCGATGAGGATGAAGGTACGCGTATCGACGGTTTCGACATTCGTGTAGGCAGCGCCCCACCGTTATCCATAATTAGTCAGCTTCCGCACCAAAAATCTCCGCCGGACGGTCTCTCTAATTCGACCAATTTTCAGGAGCTACGACTTACCCTTTCTCTTGAAAAATTGACCTATCAGGTTGGAGAGAATGTCATCTTTGGATGGAATCTCACTAATACGAATGCGGGGGAGGTGATTCTGAATGTACCTCCGGTTCTAGATTACTTGATAGTCAATGCGAGTGATAAGCCTGTTTGGGGAACGTGGTTGCAGAGGTTGATTGTACTTGGTTGCACAGGCCATACGTTTGAAGGTGGTCGGAGTTTTCCCGATCCCATCGCCTTTAGGCCAGGGCGAGCCTTAGTAGACATACAAAGCTGGGACATGAAAACGAAGGGTGCACGTTGTATCTCGTCAGTTCAGTCAGATGGCATTATAACGCGTTTTGAATCTTTCACTGGACCAGTCATCCCGCCTGGAAACTATGAGCTAAGATTACACTATGGCTCGGATCGCTTTCATCCTGGCCCCAATTATATTGTGCTAAAGTTCACAATATCGCCTGAAGGCAATCTGCTCAAAGAAGAGAGGTGTGACTACTTGCATTGTGGCCGATACGTAATTATGAAGGATGAAGGGAATTTCCAAATCGGAGACTGGCTGGAGCTTAGAGAGGGAGGAATTGCATACATAGATTCTCATCCAAAAAATGTGCAAGGCGGACGTTGCACTGCTACACTAGAGAAAGCACCCGCTACTAAATGGAATGCAATAAGAGTGCCTCTTAATCCTGCCCGCCCAAACGAGAACTTGGAGATTAGACTAACTATCAACGCCTGTGGGCTAACATTCGAATGCCTACCGCAGGTGGGCACTCGTCCAGCAGTCGTAGGGCCTGACGGTAGGATTGTAAGCAGTCCAACAGGGCAAGACCGATTGGCATGCAACAATTTCCTAGATGGCAATAGTGGCGGTACATGGATATGGTGTGAGAAACCAGAACCGCTGGAGAGCATGAAGAAATATTGCTCTTCATTATCCGCTGGAAATGTGATACGACCGATATTGCCGAAAGCTGCGCAGGGCTAGCTGGAGACCTTGTGATAGTATTGCAGCACATCATAAGGGGATGCTCGACCTTGGTCTGAAGGGTATTATCGGTACCGTGGATTTGTAATAGGGGTTTCAGAAAACCAAGAAGTTCCGAATTTAGCACCTTAAAGCGCACCAGACTTTAACCCATTTTGGCATTGTGACACCATGGGGTCAACGCCTAGAAATTGTAGAGTATTTAGGTTGAGTGACGGTTTGCACGATGCAGTAAATATTTTACGATAATTTTGGAATGTTGTTTTTTGGCACTGATCTGCGACAATCGTGCTTGATATTCTTCTTAGCAAAAGATGTTGGGGTCAACGTGGTAATGCCTTCTAGTGATAGTGATCTATACACTAGGGATTTAGGGACTGAAATTTGATGGTATGCGATATTAGCAACCTCGGTTCTATTTCCGCATTCTTGAGTTATCGTTGGCTTATTGGACTGCAATGGGTCTTTATGGGCACTGTCGAATAGCGTGGCAAAGATGCGAACCAAATTACTCTATCTGCACAAGCCAAGAGGGAGGTTGATGATATTGTTGCAGTAAATATCGACATCGATATCGACGTTGATATTGACATAGATGTTCCTGCCGGTTCTTGTAACTCTTAGAGAGATAGCCTATTCCTAAACTGGGCTTGTAATTGCGGGAGATAGTTTATTCCCCCGATAAATCGCTAGGGCCAGCTAGGCAAGAATCTACAAAACTGGCTTATCCTTTCGGCCCAATGGTCATGTTTTGATTCGACAAAATTCCACTTGTCCTCTGTTATCAGCCAATTTCCATCAATGTTCGCCCATGACATTGTCGTATTGACTACCATGGTTGATTTGCCTACAAGCTTACCATCGCTGGTGATATTGAGACGCATATTCACAGTTGCTTTATCTCCATTGATTTGGTATTCATAATTGCTGATCTAAGCATTGAAATTCTTTAAAGTCATCATTGGACTAATAGGTGGTATCAGATTTGTTCCTTGCTTGGGGTCATCGCATTGTTCGACCTGAGCTTTCTCGACGAATATCCGATACCGACCCTCATAGGGAAACGGTCTGCCATTCCACTCTGCAACAGTCTTCCCGCTCCATTCCACAATGGTATCTTTAGAGTTGAAGTAGAATGACAACACCTTTGACCCATTCAGTACGCTCCAAGCCTTGAAATAATCATTCACTCTTTCTCGTAGAACCTCAGGATTTGCGATTATCGGCTCCTTCTCCACTTACTTTCGGCGGAATGGGCTCAGGAGTATTCACGATTCTGGGAGGCCCTAGCGACTTTTCGGATTGTTTTATTTCGTAAAATGGCATGTTATTGGACCAGATAAGAACCGTAATAGCCAGCACTAGAATAAATGCTACAGTGAGTATCACCTTTGGTTGCATTTACCAGTGCAAGAAATTCCTCTATGTAAACAGATTCTCCCTAAAGTTACAAGAATATTTGAATCTTGGGTAGCACCGAAAAATGGTTGCAATACCATGGACAGGATCTCGAAGATAACTGCATCTAACTAATGAGAGCATATAAGTAAGATATATCTTACTTATTAGAATACAGTGCTACTCATGTATATATCGGCATAGAAAGAGCGCGCGCTGATGCAGGTCCCCATATCCATCCCCACCACAGCCGATCGAATTTGGCTAGTAGGGGTACGACAAAGTTTTGCTGGAATTGCAACAAACCGGAAAAATCATTTTGCAAGGCTATTTTGGAAATAGCACATCCAAAGAAGGTTAATCGTGAAATTTAAATCTAACAATACAGAAGGAGTGATATGATTAGAGTCGGCGTGAACGGATTTGGAGTCATCGGCAGAAGAGTAGCAGACGCAGTCGCAAAACAACCTGATATGAAACTTGTAGGAATAGCAAAGACGAGACCAGACTACAAGGCTCAAATCGCTGCACAGAAAGGCTATACTATATTCGGCTCTGATGATGAAGCAGTCAAGGGGTTCAAGACTGCAGGATATTCTGTTGGGGGAACTGTAAAGGATCTTTTGGCACAAGTGGATGTTGTAGTTGATGCCTGTCCTGAGGATGTTGGAAAGGAGAATAAGGAACTCTACAGGAAGGCTGGCGTAAAAGTCATCTTCCAAGGAGGAGAAGATCATGAAATCGCTCAGGTCTCCTTTGTCGCCCAGTGCAATTATGATTTAGCCAAGGGAAAGCAGTTCGTCAGGGCAGTTTCGTGCAATACCACGGGTCTCTCTAGGACCCTTCACACCCTTGATCAAGCATTTCAGATCAAGAGAGCGAGGGTGGTAATTGCTAGGAGAGCGTCTGATCCTGACGAGCCAACAAAAGGCCCTATCGACTCTGTAAATCTAGACCCTGTAACGGTTCCATCTCATCACGGACCTGATGTTCAAACTGTGCTTCCGAATATCGACATCATTACAATGGCATACAAGATTCCAACGACACACATGCACCTGCACAGTTTAATCTGCACTCTGAAGCAGAACGGAGTTAATGAGGAGAGAGTGATTAACGCGCTTTCCGAAGGGCCGAGAATCCTTCTGGTGAGCCAGAAGCAGGGCATCAAAGCTACAGCGCATGTGATGGACTATGCGAGAGAGCTTGGCAGGAACAGGGGAGACCTGTACGAGCCTGCAATCTGGAAGGAATCTATCAAGGTCGTTGACGGAGAACTCTACTTCTTCATGGCAGTACACCAAGAGTCCATTGTAGTTCCTGAGAACATTGATGCGATACGCGCGGTCTTGGGCGCTACCTCAAAAACAGAATCGATGGCTATAACTGACAGAAGCCTAGCGATGCTCACCTAGTCCCCTTGTAGTATTCAATGAGCTTCAGGTAAGCGAGCGCGTTCATCTCTATTCTTTTTCTCTCCTCTTCTCCTAGTTTCTTTACTGCTTTCGCAGGCACGCCTGCAACGAGAGTATAATCTGGAACCTTTGTTCCATTGAGCACAACTGCACCTGCGCCAACGATGCAGTATTGACCTATCTCTGCAGAAAGCACTGTAGAGTTCATTCCGACTATGACATTATCCCTAACTTTGCACCCGTGGAGAACGACGTTATGTCCCACCGTGACCCCATGGCCTATTTCGACAAATTGCCCTAGATCTCCGTGCACCGTGGAGTTATCTTGGATGCTGGTATGCTTACCAATCCTTATACTAGCAACATCTCCTCTAAGCACGGCATTTGGCCATACGGAACTCTTTTCTCCTATGACGACATCGCCAATGATAACGGCACTTTCAGCAATGTATGCCGTTTTGTGAATCTTGGGTTTCTTTCCTCTGAATGACATTATCGACAAAGTATCACTCTACCCAAGAATTTTCACTTTATGTCCATCAGATTCAGGCCTGTCATTTCATCATATTTTCTGTTGATCCTGAGGCTCTTGTATTCGTTGAGCATAAGTTCACAGGCAAACAATTCGGTTCCTCCAAGCAGGTGCCCGCCAGACGCTCTTCCTTTTTCATCGCTAAGAACAAGATGTGCGTGAACTATGATGTCTCCTTCCATTTCGGTGATATTGCCAATGCATGAAACGATTTCCATAGGCTCATCGAATATCAATTCACCGTATTTCTTTGCTGTCTGATCATAGTAACTGACTCTAGCTTTCTTGACGGCACCTATAGCAGTGAATGAAGCGGTGCGAATGTTCATCTCCTTAGCCACTTTCTTAATCGAATTAAGAAGGTCTCCGGCATAGGGCAGCTTAACTACATACGAATTTGCAATTCCAGACTTAACGAATGACATATTTCCGCTCCTATCTATCTTGTCAATAGGTTTAACTCTTCCAGATATGTTGAACCTTTTATAATTCGAGAAAGAAGACTAAGCTGACAAACAGTGATTACAATAGTAGGTTCAGGTAGGGTTGGCTCCTCAATAGCACTCGAATTGGTAAAGAGAGAACTTGATGATGTTTCTCTCATAGACATACTGAATGGTCTGCCGCAAGGAGAGGCTCTAGACCTGCAGCATATGGCTTCAGAAATAGGCTCAGACGTGAATATTGTCGGTTCAAATGATTATTCCGTTATGAAAGGTTCCGATATTGTAATAGTGGTTGCTGGGCTAGCCAGAAAACCCGGAATGACAAGGCTCGACCTTATTGCAAAGAACTCTGAGATCATAAAGTCAGTAGCAAATCAAATCAAAACTTACGCGCCTGATTCGAAGGTTCTCATGGTCACTAACCCTCTGGACGCGATGACATATGTTGCGTTGAAGGCTACTGGTTTTGACAGGAACAGAGTATTTGGGATGGGAGGGATGCTTGATCTTTCACGCTTGAAGGATGCTCTAGCATCTATGCTTGGTATCTCAAGAGCTTCGATTCAAGCGTTGGTAATCGGGGAACATGGCGAGAATATGCTGCCATTGCCAAGATATTCTTCGGCAGGAGGGATTCCAATGACAGCGCTCCTATCCGAAAAGAACCTAGCTGAAGCTGCAGAGTCAGCAAAAAAGGTCGCTGCTGAAGTAATAGCGCTGAAAGGCGCTACGAACTACGCGCCCGCAAATGGCGTTGCAAGGATGGTCGAATCGATAATCAAGGACAAGAAGATGCTCGTCCCTGCAAGTGTCTATCTCGA
>JACPBJ010000040.1 GCA_016180375.1 Nitrososphaerota archaeon
GGCCAATCCAAGTAATCAGAGCTATTGAGAAATTCTACACAGAGACAAATTCCAATGTTCACAGAGGAGTGCACGAGCTCAGCGAGCAAGCGACTGAGCAGTTTGAAAAGGCTAGAGAAAAAATTGCAAGGTTCATCAATGCAAAGAGCCCTAGCGAAATTATCTTCGTCAGAGGCACTACAGAAGCCATCAACTTGGTAGCATATAGTTACGGCAAGAAACTCGTGAAAGGGAACAGAGTGTTGCTCAGCCTGATGGAACACCATTCAAACGTAGTGCCTTGGCAGTTCCTGCATGAGAAAGGTGTAGCGCTGGACTACGTCGATATCAATGATGACGGGACATTGAAACTTGAGGATTATTACAGACTTCTTAATAAGCAGACCAAAATTGTGAGCGTAACACACATATCAAATGTTTTGGGGACGATAAACCCTGTTCAAGAGATAGCAAAGATAGCTCATGAAAAAGGTGCGAAATTTGTTGTTGATGGTGCTCAGTCAATACCCCATCTGCCTATTGACGTTCAGGAAATTGACTGCGACTTCTTTGCCTTCTCAGGCCATAAAATGCTCGGACCAACTGGCATTGGAGTTCTATACGCAAAGGAGGAAATCCTCGAAGAAATGGATCCATTTCTGGGAGGCGGGAGCATGATCAAAGAAGTTCAGCTTGATGAGTCGACATGGACAGAACTTCCGTACAAATTTGAGGCTGGAACTCCCAACATAGCTGGTGCTATAGGGCTCGGCGCTGCCATAGACTACCTGCAACCAATTGGCATGGAGAATGTGAGGGAGAAGGGCAAGGAGCTCACAAAATACGCTCTGGAAACTCTGGAGAATCAAGACGGGATTAAGATCTATGGACCGAAAGATCCCAATCATTCCGCCGAATTAATTTCATTCAACCTCGGAAAGGTTCATCCACACGATGTAGCTTCAATCGTGAATAACTACGGTGTTGCCATTAGGTCTGGGCATCACTGTGCACAGCCTCTTATGCGCAGGCTTGGTGTAGCTGCTACGAGCAGAGCAAGCCTGTACATTTACAATACCAAAGAAGAGATAGACATCTTTGCAGAAGCTCTGGGAAAAGTGAGAGAGGTCTTCCGCTAAATTGGGAGTTGACATGTATGCTGAGAACATTCTTGATCATTACAAGAGCCCCAGAAACTATGGTAAGCTGAAAAATCCTACAGTAACGTACAAGGATTCCAATCCTCTCTGCGGGGACGAAGTAGTGATTCAGGTCGAATTAACAGATAACAAAATTGCAGACATAGCCTTTTCCGGACGTGGCTGCGCCATAAGCCAGGCTTCTACGTCTATGCTAACCGAGGCTGTCAAGGGCAAAAACATAGATGAGTTAAAGAAACTCGATCAGGATTACATAGTTTCCATCTTGGGCATCTCCATTGGACCAACACGAATGAAATGTGCTCTTCTTGGGTTGCGAACGCTTCAGAAAGGCGTATGGGGAGTAAATGTCCCAGGGGTAGCAAGGCTGCCTGAATAATTGATACTATTTGGTTTGAAGCATGTCTCTTTCATAGGTACGACTAATAATCTAGCTAGAACTAGATCAGCAAAAACCGAATAATTGTCCATTATAATGCCCCTTACAAGTACTTACTGCTTAAATATCCTGATATTCCCTCCTTGTGAATAAATGGTTGCCAGCGAGTTCTTCTTGGTCGGGTTATTGGCAGCTTTTGCGGTTGTAGCAGCTGTGCCCATGATCATAATTCCTGTGCTTTTTGCTCCGAAACGACCAAGCCCAATAAAGTCGCAGACTTTTGAAGCGGGTCAAGTTCCGAAGGGAGAATCCAAGGTTCACCTTATGATGCAGTACTACGCTTTTCTGATCATGTTTGTTGTTTTTGATGTTGTTGTGATGTTCATGTTTGCTTGGGGCACGGCATACCCAAGCCTTGGGTTGCAAAGCGCTTTTGTGATAATTCCGTTCTTGGCAGTAATATTCATACCCATGTGGTATGCGCTGAACTTGGCTGGGAGGAAGGAACTTTGGTAGTCTCTGGTTCTGCTGTCTCCGTTCTAGTAGGTAAAGTAAGCGACATAATGGAGAGCATAGTGGAACAGGCAGTGAAAGAACCTGTAAGGTATTTGGTAAATTGGGGCAGACTCTATGCTCTCTGGCCTGTTCACGTTGAAACTGCTTGTTGCAGTATAGAATTCGGAGCTGCTTCTGGTCCCAGATTCGATCTGGAGAGGTTTGGGATACTGGAAGCCTTCGGATCGGTCAGACAGTGCGATCTTCTAGTCATTCAGGGAACCGTAACAAGAAAGATGTTACCAAGGCTGAAGTGGATCTATGAGCAGATGCCTGAACCAAAGTGGGTCATGGCAATGGGCGCCTGCGCAATTTCGGGAGGCTTATATATTGATTCGTACAACGTCATTCCTGGAATAGACAAGTTCATTCCAGTTGATGTCTACGTGCCTGGATGCCCTCCTCGTCCGGAGACGCTCATTCAAGGATTCATCGAGCTTCAGGACAAGATAAGGAAGTCGAAGGTCAGGTAGTTCTTTATGTCCCAAAACATCGAGAAGGAGCAGTCATTACTGGCTAGTTTAAAGAGCATGGTCGGCGATGCTGTAACCGACCTGTATGTTAACCCAAAAAGGATCAAAGCGCTCGCCGACAGCGCAAGAATTGTCGAAGTTGCAAAAGCTGTAAGGGAATTGGGTTTTGATCAAGTAATGTCCGTAGGAGGCACGGACTTCCCCAAAGAGGATGTCTTTGCGCTTGACTACCAGCTGATAAGTGTGGGCAATAATGATCTCAAGAAGAT
>JACPBJ010000077.1 GCA_016180375.1 Nitrososphaerota archaeon
TCTCTAGTATGAGTTTGTTTGCCTCAGGATGACCGTGCATGCCAATTGGTCCTAGGGAAAGAGGATGGGTCTCGTTGAACGAGCCCTTGCCCTTGAATGTTGTCACTACAGGAGAGACTAAAAGCTCTGCTATTACTTGCAGTTCTTGAAATGCGCCTGAGATTATGGCTCCTCCTCCCGCCATTATCACTGGCTTCTCTGCTTTCAGAAGAAGCTCTGAAGCCCTCTCTATCTGAGTCGGATCAGGATGAGGAACTGCAATTGATTTTCTAAATCTGACAGTTTCTGGAAATATCATGTCTGCCTTTTCGTTTTGAACGTTTTTTGGCACATCTACGAGTACGGCTCCCGGTCTTCCAGTGCTAGCAATGTAGAAGGCTTTTTTGATTACCTCAGGAATTTCAGCTGCAGTCCAAGGCTGGAACGAGTATTTCGTAATTGGCGTGACTATGCCCATGATGTCAGTTTCCTGAAAAGCATCTCTACCTATCATGTTTGTCGGAACCTGGCCCGTGATCGCAACTACTGGAGAAGAATCAGCATGTGCAGTTGCTATGCCCGTGACAAGATTGGTTGCTCCTGGTCCCGACGTGCCCATGCATACACCTGGCCTTCTTGCTACTCTCGCGTATCCATCTGCCATGTGAGCACCGCACTGCTCATGCCTTACGAGGATGTGTCTGACTTCTGAGTCGTACAGCGCATCGTAAATTGGAAGGTTTGCCCCTCCGGGGAGGCCGAATACAGCTTCGACTTTCTCCCTCTTCAATGCATCAACGAGCGCCTGAGCGCCGGTCATTTCAACCATTCATATTCACCACTATCTGATTTTGAAATCCCACAGCATCGGCTGTAGGCTTAAACGACAACAACTAGTGAAGGAACGTATAGAACAACTATGCTGCCTGAAAAGAGCGAACTGCATTCACTAATACCCTTCAATTTTTCTTCTTTTATAATTCACTTTTCGAATACGATTTAAACATATCGTAGCCTGCCTAAATAGTTCGGATATGCTGTCAAGGTCGAATTGCGTATTCTGTGAAATAGTTCAGGGTAAAAGGCCGGCCGCCATAGTCTGGCAGGATGCTGATTTAATGTGTTTTATTGACAAATACCCCATGAATCCTGGTCATTCTCTTGTAATCCCAAAGAAGCATTACGCGCTTATGACAGACATGCCTGTTTCTGAAGTTGGGAAGTTATTCGAATGCGCTGCGAGAGTTTCTAGAGCCATATTCAAAGCTCTCAAGCCAGACGGTGTGAATGTAGGGCAGTCAAATGGTAAAGCGGCAAGCCAGACAATCTTCCATGTTCACGTGCATATAGTGCCAAGGTTCAAGGGAGATGCAAAAGAGGGGTTCTGGCCTCAAAGAAAGAGGTTTACGGAAAAGCGGCTCAATGAGATGGCAAGAAAGATAAGCGAAGTTATAGAAACTACTTGAACAGCGTCAGGATTTCCTTATAGGCGCTAAGATTCTTTTTAATGTCTATGTCCGTATTCACAGGGGTATTTTCTAAATTCGGAAGAACCTTCTTCTCATATGAAACACCATCACTCCGGTAAATCAGGCCTATTGGAATTCTGCCGCTCTCAAGAACCTTTAATGTTATGCTGATCATTCGAGTTCTGTTATTTGGATTGTAGTCCTGCTCTTCTGTTACATCGTGGGTAATCTGGCGCCAGAGTTTGTACGTATCATTAAATGTAATGCAAGGGCTGAGAACTTCAAGAAATGCTAAACCTTTCCCCTGCTGAGCATGTTGGATGGCCTGCTTCAATAAGTTTGTAAGCTGGTCAGGCTTTCCTGAAAAACCCCTTGCAATGAATGTCGTTGCCCTCACAGCGAGGGCGGCAAGGGTAGCATCGAATGGTTCTTCAATATTTCCTTCAAAGCCTGACTTGCTAGTTGGAGACGGCTGCCCCTTCGTCAGTCCATAAGTTTCGTTATTCATCACGATGTAAACTATGCCTACATTTCTTCTGAGGGTGTGCATAAAATGTCCCATCCCTATCGCGTATGCATCTCCATCTCCTCCTGCAGCGATAACGGTAAGCTTGGGATTAGCAAGCTTGATTCCTGTCGCTGTGGAGAGCAGTCTTCCGTGGAGCGCGTGGTAGCCGTAGTTCAGCATGAAGTTCTGAATGCCTCCAGAACAGCCTATCCCTGTCACCATTACCAAATTCTCCGTCTTTATTTCAAGCTCTGCCATAGCCTTGCGCAGTGAAGAAAGGACAGCAAAGTCACCACAGCCGGGGCACCAAGTTGAATCAACTGGTTCGAATACCCTTGTCATCTGCTCTTCCCTCCAGAAAGAACAGGTGAAACTATGTCATATGGCCTGAATGGAGTTCCGTCGAATTTGCGGATGCCCTTCAAGTTATGCTTGGCACATGCCAATTTGATTAGGGAGGAGAGCTGACCAGAAATGTTGTGCTCTACTGCATAGACAGTATTACATGAATCGATGAATTTAGAAATTTCAGTTTCATGCAGAGGCCAGAGAGTCCTGAGCTGAAGGAACTTCGTCTTTACACCCTTTTCAGAGAGGTGCCCCATAGCCTCTAAGATTGCACCGAAAGGAGACCCGTATGCTATGAACCCTATTTTTGCTGAAGGTTCGCCAATTATTTTTGGAGGAGGGAGTTCTTTTCTGGCAGATTCAAGCTTTTTCATTCTCTTCTGCATCATCATGGCTCTATTCTTCCCGTCCGTTGAAATGTGACCGAATTCATCGTGTTCATTGCCAGTTACAATGTGCATGCCATTCTTCATTCCCGGAACAGTTCT
>JACPBJ010000144.1 GCA_016180375.1 Nitrososphaerota archaeon
GCCGTAAGTAACTATATTCGCCAGACAAGAGGCAAGAGAGAAAACTGGCAACGTGAGAGAGAGATTGAGATGTATTGCGATGTAATAGCATCAATGATCGCCAATGGTGCAGATGAAATCGAAATCTTAGATAGATTCAATGAAGCGACAAAGTTCATCAGGAAGAATAGACTGCTGTGCGACATCCATAAAGAATTGGAACCAGATTTCGACATCGAATCATGTCATATCTGCGACAGGCCGAATCCCTAGTCATATTTCGCGTTAATTTATTAGCCGAATTTTTTGAGGATGGTTAATGGCCAAGCAGAAGGTTGCTACGAAAAGGCTCGTGCTGATGAAAGACAAGAAGAAGGTAAGGAAATCGAATTCTGAGTGGGAGGTTGCTCTTTGGGAAATGCTACACCATTCGCAGATACACAGTCAGTGGGGCATTGACAGCATAGCAGTTCAAGACGAAGAAGAGATGGAGGAATAAGGAAAATTGTTAAACGCCTCGAGCAACGGATAATCAAGAGATGTATGGTAAAGGGAGCTCCAAGAGTTTCTCGCTCATCTTAAGAGCGCAAGTAATCATTGCCGGAGCAGCGATAATGGTTCTGGAGCTGCTAGGGAGTAGACTACTCGCTCCATATTATGGAAGCACGCTATTCGTCTGGGGTAGCCTGATTGGAGTCGTGCTGCTAGGACTTGCGATGGGATATTATTTTGGAGGCAAAAAGTCCGATGCCAATGCCAGTTACAGAGAGTTTTCATCGCTGATTTTTCTAACGGGCATCTACACTCTTTTCATAACTTACGCAGCTCCTATGCTCTTTCAGATCGCACTTGCCTTGCGTCTGGGAGAGAGATACGGCCCATTGGCGGCATCAATAATGCTTCTTGCAGTGCCTTCATTTCTGCTAGGAGGAATTGCGCCGTATGCGATCAAGCTTAGCACAAAATCACTAGATAGGGTAGGTACGACTTCAGGAAACTTGTACTCGCTTTCTACAGTCGGAAGCATACTGGGCACGTTTCTGACTACTTTCCTACTTATCCCAGAGCTGGGAGTGAATACAATACTTTACGCTCTTTCGTCTATTTTGATTATAGCGTCGCTATTCGGTCTTGCCTCCCGCCTGAAAGTGGTAGGAATTATACTCATAGCAATTTCAATCGGACTCGCATTCGCGCCGCAAATTCCTAGCGGAGGAGTAGTTTTCCAGAAGGAGACGTTATACCACAAACTTGTCATTCAGGATGATGCTATTACAGGCATCAGAACTATGTTGCTGGACAATAACTTTCACAGCGGCATGGATCTCAGAGATCCTGACAGAATAGTTTACCTCTATACAGCATATTTTCATGTTGCTCTCGCGTACAGTCCAAAGATCGAAAACGTGCTGTTCGTTGGTGGAGGAGGTTTTTCCGCGCCGAAAAAGTTCCTTAAGGATTATCCGAATGTTAGCATTGATGTTGTAGAAATCGATCCTGATGTGGTGAAAGCCGCGAAGGACTATTTTTTTGTTGAAGAAAATCCCAAACTTCATGTCTATACGGAAGATGGGAGAGTATTCCTTTCAAGGAGCGGCAAGAAGTATGATCTTATTGTGCTTGATGCATACGCAAGAACCTACATCCCATTTCATTTGATGACGAAAGAATTCTTGATGCTCGTTAACAGCAGGTTGACTGAAAACGGAATCGTAGTTTCAAATGTCATAGCGTCCTTGAATGGAGATGCATCGGTACTCTTTCGTTCGGAGCTTAGAACCATACAGTCAGTATTTCCCAGTGTTGACGTGTATCCAGTTTCTGGCGATGGTTCACAGGTTCAGAACATAATAGTCATCGCGACAAAATCGTCTGATGATCTCTCAACAGCAGCCCTTCAGTCAAGAGCCTCCGGGATAGTTAAGCTGCCAAGAATTAGTGAATATCTAGAGAACCATTTGAAGACCAATACAAATGTGGATGATGTTCCTGTTCTCACTGACGACTTTGCACCAGTAGAGAATTTCCTGAATCCACTGACTGGAAGAACCTATGTTAGAGAAATTGAATTTGCAAATAAAACCCTCGCTTCAGTTGTGCAGACTATTAACCCGCCTACTGAGTCTGTTAGATTCGAGTTGCCTTCCGCAATAATAATGGTAATCGTTGCATCGGTAGGCTTTGTCACATTGGCAGTAAGATCTCGAAAATCTGGAAAGTATTTCGCAAACCGTTATTAGCAGTTCTGAGATAGGCGGGGCATGCCACGACACACTGATGCAATTGTCATAGGAGCAGGACCAGGCGGGTATGTAGCTGCGATAAGGCTTGCTCAGCTTGGCAAGAAAGTAATTTTGGTGGAGAGGCATAAACTTGGAGGAGAATGTCTGAATTATGGTTGCATACCATCCAAGGCGCTGATCACTGCAAGTAAGCTATTCGATAAGGTCAAACACGCTTCCCAGATGGGGATAGAGGTTGCGGGTGCGAAGGTGGATTTTAAGAAACTTCTGCAATGGAAGCAAAGCATTGTTGACAAGCTCGCTTCAGGGATCGCGTTTCTGCTCAAAGCAAATTCCGTCGAAATTGTTTATGGGGAAGCAAAATTCCTGTCAAAAAATGAAATTGAGATAAAGAAGAGCGATGGAAATGAAAGAATATCTGCTGATAGTTTCATAGTCGCTACAGGGTCTTATCCGCTTTCGATTCCTAGATTCGCAATTGATGGAAAAGACATCCTCTCTTCTAAGGAGATGATGGAGCTGAGTAATCTCCCAAAGAGGCTTCTGGTAATTGGCGGTGGCGCGATAGGACTCGAATTAGGAACTACGTTTGCGAAGATGGGTACGAATGTCATAATTGTAGAGATAACTAATTCCCTACTTCCGGGTACAGATCGCGATATGACTGCAGTAGTGCAGAGAACTCTTGAAAAACATAGCGTAAAGGTATACTTGAAGGCTTCTTGCGAAGGATTTACGAAGACTTCTGAAGGGCTGAAAGTTTCCATAAAGACGGAATCTGGAAACGTGGAGGAGATAACGGATAAGATTCTTGTTTCGGTTGGCAGAAAGGCAAACATTGCTAACATGAATTTAGAGAGGCTCGGAATTGAACTAGATCAAAGAGGCTTCGTTAAAGTCAATGAAAAAATGATGGCGAGCGTTCAGGGGATTTATGCAATAGGCGATATTACAGGTCCTCCTTATCTTGCTCACAGAGCTTCCAAACAGGGAATCGTTGCTGCAGAGGTCATTGCTGGGCTTCCCAGCGTGTTTGAAGATAGTGTGCTCCCCACTGCTATTTTCACAGATCCTGAAGTTGCGAGCGTTGGCCTAACGGAGGAAGAGGCAAAGAAGCAAGGAATCGATGTTGATGTTGCAAGGTTCCCCTTCTCAGCCCTCGGGAGATCTTTGACTGCTGGCGAAACTGAAGGCTTCGTTAAAATGGTCATTGAGAAAGAGGGTAAGCGGGTCTTGGGGGTTCAGGTTGTAGGACCTAGTGCATCTGATCTGATAAGTGAGTGTTCCCTTGCTCTGGAGATGGGCGCAACTGCTGAGGACGTAGCTTTAACGATTCATCCTCATCCAACATTGCCAGAGTCGATAATGGAGGCTGCAGAAGCGGTGCTTGGCAAAGCCATACATACTGTAAACAAAAAGAAAGCTTAGGCGCTTCTCTTTGAAAGAATCTCTTCAAGAACTTTCAGGCTGTCTTTGAGCTGTTTTATGGGAGATAGAGGGTTGTAGCCAGGCTTGTCCTTTTCTAAGGTTTCGAGAACTATAGGAGGAACAGTGTTGAGATACTCCTTACCAGACTCGAAGAGAGCCATAAGATCTTTTGTTTCAGCTCTTTCAAGCTCTGATCTTCTCCCATGGTAGAACCTGCCTTTATCATCAACCAGAGTTACTCTGTCATTGCCTTGGGTTTCTTGCAGAATATCCTTCCAAAATTTCTTGTCGAATTCGGTAACTTCCACCTGCTTGCTCTTCAGCTTCCTTGCGAATGATTCACGTTTCTTCTTTGCAGCATCTTCGCTTATGCCAAAAATCTGCGCAATTTCGTCAAATTTGAGGCCTAGTTCCTTAAGGTGATAGCAACCATCCTCTATTGCCAGTTCAAACGTATCCATATCTACTCATCCATGTACTTTCTTGCTTCCTTTAGTATTGCCTGATGATCTAAAGACAGCAAGCCATGACTTACGCCCATTACGTAAAATCTTACCGCCTTCTTCGGATCAACTTCCAGCTTCTTTGCTATCTTCTCCATGCTTTCGATGATCTGCCGAGGGGATTTGTAATGCAGGGACATCCGCGCATTTATACAAAACTGGCTAATAGGATTAGTGGAACTTGGGGAGCACGCCCTCGCCAAAGAGCTTTATCGTTTCAAGGTTATGCGAGTCGGGGAAATTTACGATTAGATAGTCAAGTCCGAGGTCGAAGATTCTGTGTATAGTTTCTGTGCATTGCTCAGGGGTGCCGATAATAAACCTCTTCAGCCTATCTTCAAGCGTGGTAACTCCTGTAGCTCCTGCAGTAGGCTGCTGAGGTACGTATTTCTTGATCCTCGCTTTGACATCTGTGTCATTCCTTCCAATTATAACTCTAGCTAATCCTGTCTTGAAGATAGAATTGTAATCCCTTCCTAGGGCTTGGCAGTGCTGTTTCAGTGCTGAGAGTTTATTCTTTACCCTATCAAGATCTGCGCCTCCAAAAACATTGCAAGCATCCGCATATTGAGCTACGATTCTGAGAGTGACCTTTTCTCCATCTCCTCCGACCATGATCATTGGATGCGGCTTCTGTATGGGCTTTGGATTGCAGACGGCATTTTTTATGCGATAATATTTCCCTTCGAAACTTGCCTTATCTTCAGTCCACATCTTCTTGAGTATCTGCAGAGTTTCATAAAGGCGCTGAAACCTTCCCTTCATCATTTCGATGGGGAATCCATACGCTTGGTGCTCTAGCTCGTACCATCCAGCGCCGATTGCCATTATCAATCTTCCATTGCTTATGTTGTCCACGGTTGCTCCCATCTTTGCCAATAGAGCGGGGTTTCTGAAGGTGTTGCAGGTCACCATCGTTGAAAGTTTGATCTTCTGGGTCGTTGCTGCTAAAGCCGCTATTGTCATCCACCCCTCTAAGATTGGGTCCTCTGGAGGGTTGATTCCCGGTATCTGCATCAGATGGTCCATGACGTAGAAGGAATCAAAGCCGTAGTGCTCAGTTTCTAATGCTATATTCTCTAGGGTGCTGTAGACTTGGTCGTTTGGAACCCCGAATGTATGGTTTGGCTGCTGGAAGCCGAATCTTTGCAAGTTTATCTGGCTGTCGTAGAGTAAGTTAGTAAGTTTTGCCTACGCAAGGGTAAATGCACGCCCCTGCGCAAAAGATAGCGGGGGGGCTGCAACATAAAGTAAGATTAATACTTGCTTGCCCCTGCATGTGTTCATACTCCCCCGGGGGTAGTTGTGCATTTGCCGTATTGTTGATGGATTGTATATGGAAAGATTGGACAAGTGCCTATGGCATTTGTTAAGGGGTACGCCCCTGCGTGCAAACTATACGGGGGGGAGTCTGCATGAGATCGGATTTCTCTGTTTTGATTGCTTCATGTCACAGAGAAAGCTCTTACAATTGTATGAAATCAATGTTATTTTACTGTTATTCTCTGATTGGTAAATGAGTAGAGTACTATAGTACTAGAGAGTTGGTTCTGTTTGGTTTGCCCGCATGAAAAGATGAAATGGTCAGCACAAGGCAAGGAAAGAAAACTTGCATTCTGGAATCCGAAATAACTAGATACTATTGGCTCTGTTTACCTATTAGGGTGCTACATTATAGCACAAATGGGGCCGATTAATCTATGCTCCAATAATATCCTTCTGCTCGGAGCTCCATTTCTTGTTGGAGGTCTTCTTCATCCTTTCTACATACGTGTCAATAAACTCCAACCTTGCTCTGAAATTATCTTCCTTCAGCTTTTCCAATTCCTTTAAGCTGACATGAGGGAGTTTCATTGCACATACTCTCTAAAGATGTGCTCTACTTTAAGCTTCTTGTTAAATTCAGATAGTATTCCCAAGTCCATCTCCTCCTTGAAAAGCCTGTAAAGGTGCCTTGCATCCTCTATATCCTTCC
The DNA here is from genome assembly GCA_016180375.1 of Nitrososphaerota archaeon. Classification (GTDB taxonomy): domain Archaea; phylum Thermoproteota; class Nitrososphaeria; order Nitrososphaerales; family UBA57; genus JACPBJ01. Next base: position 6,129 of record JACPBJ010000144.1, read on the forward strand.
CGCTACCCAAGAAGAGCTTAAAGGGTATCTGCAACTCCAAGGGGGAGATAAATAGGGTGTGCTGGTTAAGGATAACTTTCTTCCTATGATCCAAAGTCCACTCATCAAGCTCGACTTTAGGAAACTTGAATTCTATGTTGGGAATCGCTCTCCCTTTCCTAGAAAATCTTATCGCGTTGCCCGTTAGAAGATATTTTACGTAAGCGCTTTTGGAATCACCTGCGTTGAGGCATTCAAAACTCTTAACAATTTCTTTCCACAAACTATTGAATTCTGCAAAGTTAATTTTTTCAGCAATTAGGTCAATGTCTTCAGAAGTCCTGCTCCGACCAAACAGTATAGAAACATAGCCAGAAACCAACACGTACCTAATTTTGAACCTGTTTAAGACCGAGGTAAGTTCTATCGCCAGATTGTCAAGTGTATTAAGCTCCTTTTCGAGCTCGATCTTGTTCCTTGAAAACCTGATTTTCACGACCTAGACTCAACTTTGACTACGTTAATAACATAATTATGTGGCTAAAGTGTGGTTATCGCCAAATTACCGTGGCAGCTGAAAGCGAATTTGTTAGCAATTTAAGGCTCAACGTGGCTAGCGCCAGACGGGATTTGCGAATACATATTCAATTGCCCCAGTACGGTCTAGTAGTAATGAATTTCAACTTGGCTTCAAGTAGATCCCTGAAGAAAGATTCTTCGTCATCGTGCATCTTTGCAAGTATCTTAGATGCTGTTTGAGGACCTACTCCATAGACCGACATGGCCAGTATTGCCTTCCTGCCATAAGAAAGTACCAGGTCAGCTGTTCGCCTTCCCTTCGATAGTGTATCCCTCTCAGCATTGTTCATCTCCTGCCTTGTAAGTTTCTTTGATAAAGCATCGACCAAGCTCTGCGAAGACCATGCCGAAACTCCTAACAATGCAGAATTACAATTCTTGCATGTAGGCTGTTCAGGTATGTCTTTTATGAGAACTCTCTGCTCTCTCCTTCCGCAATTAAAGCAAATCAGATCAACGGCCTTGTATTCCATCGCAAGTTTCATTCTCTGGATGTTGTCCTTCACTACGGTGTCAGGAGAAATCAATTCTGGCACGTCCAGATGCTTGTAGAGGATATGGTAAGCGATTGGAGTTGGTCTTTCTCCAGCCAAATAGAAGTTCATCGCCAATTCTCTCCTCTGCACCTTAGCTATCATTTCTCCTGCTCTTTCAAGGTCAATCTTCTCCATGAGCACTTCGTGCATGGCTTCCTCGAAGATCGGAGTTCCAGCAAACCTAGACTCAAGGGAGCAGAGGTTTGGATGCCCTAGATATTGCCCTCTCTTTAGAACCCCGAACCTCTGAGCGATGTTCTTGATGTTTTCTGGAAATGGGAACTGTTTTTCGATGCGATGCAGAAATGCCTGTTTGGCTTCATTCCATGAAAGAGAGAAGAGTTCCTCGCCGAGTTTCTTCAAGTCTATGTGATGCACTTCCATTGTAAGCTCGATAAGAATTCTGTAACCGTCTGCCCACCAGAAGCGAATTAGATTCTTCCTTGCTAGGATCTCTTCAAATATGTAGCCCAATGTTTTGTTTACTGCATCGCCGAAGCATGCATGAATTACTATGTACCTGTCGTAACCCTCTACAAGCAATGATTTGTCGTCTGGCACTGCAGCCCCCATCTTCTTGTGCTCTAGAATTTCCTCAACTACGGCGACTCTTGCATTCCTTTCTGCAGGCACTATATTGGCAAGATCTTTTACAGCTTCATTTTGCTCTGCTCTTTCCAGCATTTCAGAGATTTCTCTTCTAATGGCACCGGTTCTCGTTGCAAGTTCCATAGGGACAGGAAGGAGCTCTCCGTCCCAGCCGGGGATTGCTGCTAATGGATCATCTACAGGTGTGACATACACCTTTGCATCGTCAGCAATCTTCTCGATTCTCCAAACCTTCCCTTTGCAGATAAAGTTCACGCCTATTCTTGCCTTGAGGAGGACGAACTCCTCGCCAAGGATCCCTACTTTCTGCTCTGTAGAGAGGTCAATTACCGTATATCTTCTCTCATCGGGTATCATCGAAAGGTTCTGGAAGTAGTATTCACGGGTTCTGTAAGCATAAGATATGTTTCCGTTCTCTACTCTTACGATCTTGAGAGCCTCAAGGTAGTTCAGAATCTTCGAGAACTCCTCCTCTTGCAGATCTTTGAAGGGATAGGCTCTTTTTACTATGAAATAGGCTTGCTTTGAAGGCATCTTCCCGCTGTACTCTAGTGCGAGACCGGCAATCTGATGTGCCAGAACATCATAGGAGTTCTTTGGAATCTTGATTCTCTCAAGCTCGCCATTCCTTGCGCATGCTATCGTTGCAGCTGATTCAAGTATGTCATCTGTTGAAACTGCAAGTATGATGCCCTCTGAATCCTTGGTCAGAGTATGGCCTGATCTTCCGACTCTTTGAATAAGAACAGAAACCTGCCTAGGAGCCATGTATTGAACTGCTAGATCGACTGAGCCTATGTCAATTCCGAGTTCAAGAGTTGAGGTGCAGACAAGCCCTTTCAGGTCTTTTGCCTTGAACTGAGCCTCCACTCTCTCCCTCTCCTCTTTTGGGAGGGAGCTATGATGAACTGCCATGTCTTTCCGGAGCGTGTTAAATTTGTGACCGAGCATCTCCGCGATCGTTCTGCTGTTGACGAAGACTAGTGTCGATTCATGTTCAGAAACTAATTCGTTAATCCTCCCGATTCTTGCCGCTGCTTCAGGCGCTAAAAAGAGGCTCTGCGCAACTACCTGATCCTCTTCCCTCGGTCTAGGATATTCTATGTAGTATTTTATGCTCTTTGGAGCGGCAGAATGAACTATCCCTATTGCCCTGCTTTCTCCAACGAGGAACTTTGCAACTTCTTCAGGCGAGCCTACCGTAGCCGATAGCCCGACAATTTGCAGATTTTCTTTAGTGATCTCTCTTAGCCTCTCAAGCCCTATCGCTAGTTGGACGCCTCTCTTGCTATCTACTAATGCATGAACTTCGTCGACGATGACCCATCTGACCGTGCCGAGATGCTTCCTCATGGCCCTCCCGGGAAGAATTGCCTGTAGCGTTTCTGGTGTTGTTACAAGCAAATCAGGAGGTTTCAACGATTGCTGTTTCCTTTCTTTCTGAGGAGTGTCTCCATGCCTGATCTCAACAGTGAAACCGATTTTAGAGGCCCAGAAGTTCAGCCTTATGAGAAGGTCTCTGTTAAGAGCCCTCATCGGAGTTATGTAAATTATCGAAATCCCTTCTTGAGGTCTATTTTTCAGAAAGTTATTTAGAACTGGTAAGAGAGCAGCTTCCGTCTTTCCCGTTCCTGTCGGTGCGAAGAGTAGAACATTCTTCCCAGTAAGAATATGCGGGATTGCATCATTTTGCGGAGGAGTTGGCTGAGTGATTTTGGAGAGTCGAAGCGCCTCTTTGATCTGCTCCGAAAAACTATCAAAAACAGATTGTTGAGCCAAAGCCATGCAAATAATAATGTGCAATGATAAAAGATGTTCCCCATATGACTGAGCAGCAGGACAAGATTCTAAAAGAGGACGAAGTCAGGAAGAAGGCAAGGAAGAAGAAAAGAGGACCTTATAGAAAATCCTCGAGCGCGGGGACGCGTTGACGTATTTATTTTTGAACAGGTCTGGCCATTCTTGAGGAAAGCAAGGCGAAAGCGATTAGTCCAAATAATGTCAACAGTCCAGAAGACTGAAACGCAATTGGATAGCCAAAGTTCTCTATGACAATTCCTTCTATTGCTGAACCGAAACCAAGTCCCAAGTAAATTGCAGTTGTATGGAAACCAATTACGAAGCCTCTTTTCTCTCCCGGAGACTGTTCTGCAACCGTTGTAAGAAGAAGTACTATCCCTATCCCCGTTGACAATCCTACAAGAATTGCAGAAATGATGAGCACTTCAAGTGATGGAGAAATGCTTAGAGAGAACATGCCAGCAGTTCCAAGAAGCATGGCAAGAGACACTGTCAGAATCCTTCTGCTTATCCTGTTTGATAGCTCTCCTACTACAGGCCTTCCAACAACATTCATCAATCCCTGAACAGTGAATACTACACCAATTATCGCAAGAGGGAGCTCCCGAGCATAAAGAGGGATGAAGGAAGCGAAAACGCTGTTCGTGAATTGGAGGGAGAATGTTGCGACCAAGGAGCCGAGTATTATCGGGTTTGCAAGAACATCTCTAGCTCCATATCTGAGTTTGGATGCAACTTTCTGGGGGCGGATGTTAGGAAGCATAGTAAGTGACAAGATAACTGCTGAAACTGCCATTAGAGCTGAAACAATGAAGACCGTATTGAAATCAAAAATTGTAGCCAGGATGCCTCCAATCGCTGGTCCAAAAGAAAGCGCGCTCTGCCTTGCTGCTTGGCTCCAACCTATTGCCCTGCCTGCTTGCCCGGATTTTGCCAAATCAATTGGATAAGTTGCAGTTGCTGTGCTGTACGCTCCTTGTCCTACTCCTGCCGTGAAATAGAACAGCATGATCAAAAGAACCGTTGACCCTAGGGGAAGCGCGAAGAAGCCTATAGCAGCAATTACAGCTCCAATTATCGTGGTTTCCCTACGTCCAATCTTATCAGACAAATAGCCAGAGGGAACTGCTAGAATTGCCTGCGCCAGCCAGTTAAGAAATATTGCTAATCCAACTGCAGCTTCTCCTCCGCCTCTCATCTCAACGTAACGCGGGAAGATGGGCCTGAACTGAACCTGCGCAGCATAAAGAATGAAAATTATTATTGAAACTACGAACAGGGTTGTCTGTCCCTGCGCTCGCTGCTCCACGACTTCGAACCGTGAATGACCATCTATATGCTTTAACTACAGCCAGTTTCCCCTTACTAGAAATTCACCGGGGTCTTTTCCCTCAAGAACTCTGATAAGAGCTTCTGCCTGAGGAACAGATAGCACAGGCCTGTCAAACGTATAGCCATCAACAGAAATCCTCGGGCATGCAGTCTGGATGAACGCGTCTACTCTTCTAAGATTCGCCAGCCTCTCGCTTGTAATATCCCTCAGCGCAATCAATTCAACTTTCTTTCCGTGAGCCTCGAGCTTCTTCTTCAGCTCGAGCGTTTGATGCAGCATCGATTGCCCGTCCCTCAGACCAACTATCAGCCCAAACCTCTCAGCCTCTCTAGCCTTGTAAACTGCAAGAATCGATCTCTTCAGCCTCTCATTTGCCACTTCTTTGACATCGATCACCTCATTTGCATAGGGGTCAAGCATGTACGTGGGTTTCTGCGATGAAAGAGCGACGCCGATTGCATGGAAATTGCTCTGTCCTAACAGCAGAAAAGCATCAGCCTGATCTTTGATGAAATAGACAGGATAAAATTCGCAGCCGAAAATCTGCCCATCCCTCAGCTGGCCCTTGCCCTTCCCAATAATTGCTTCAAATCCATTCTTCTGATAGAACTCTTTTGCTTTTGAAAGCTCATGGAGATGCTGGCTGAAGGTGCACAAACCTATCTTTCTGTACTGCTTCAAAAATGGCAGCGAATTCTCCAGAACCCTATCGAAGGTTATATCATCAATGGCATCGATAAGGATAGTCTGCTTTCCCAGTTTGTCAAAAGAAATGGTGTGCCCTATGTTGAAAGCTATGTCAGCTTCGATCTTCCCGATCTCGCCATCCGTAGTATCGCAGGTGCCATAGCAAGCATCGCCCATGACAAAAGCGTTGACGCCAAATCTTTCCGTGATCTTTGAGGCCAGCTCTTCAGTTTTCGCAAGCAGAGCATCAGGTGCAGAAAGCGCTATAGCTTTGGGCTTCCTGCTTTCTATCTCTTGATAGATTCTATCCTCGTCAATTTTGAGCAAACGCTAATCACGCTCAGATCGTCTCTTGCATTGGAGATTCGTAAGCTAGATAACTCCCAAGAGCCTTCCCCGCAGTTGTTCCCCTGAGCTTCTCAACTGCATCCGAAATAGAAAATATGGAAGCTTCCTTAGCGTCATCGCCAGCTTTCAATACTCCTCCAATTGCCTTTGCTGACATCGCTATGTAGATGAGCGCTTTGCTAGGTCTCCTGATGGAATAGGTTCCAACGACCTTCCCTACGACTACATCAAGATTAGTTTCCTCCTTGACCTCTCTTACGGCCGCTTGCTCTGCATTCTCTCCATCTTCGACGTAACCTGCTGGGAGAGCCCAGATTGTGGGCTTTGCCCTAGGCTTTACCAAAACTATGCCCCCATCATATTCGACAATGACGCCAGCTACAGGAACGGGGTTACCCCAGACAACAAAATCGCAGGAGGGGCAGGCTACCTTGGTCCTCCCTTCTATTACCCTAGGTGTCAACTCGCTCCTGCATTCTGGGCAGAACTTCATCTCAGATCTTTAACACTCTTAACAAAGCTCTCCTAATAAACCGTTAACCCTTCTGAAGAGAAGATTGAAGCCGCATCAAAGATAAACGCCGGTTTATATAGCAAGTTTTGATAAATGAGAATATGGCTGGTCCAATCGTTCATTATGAGGTACCTGCTAATGATGTAAGCGCCCTGAAGAAGTTCTACGGCGATGTATTCGGATGGAAGTTCAAGAAGGCCCCTATTCCCGGCATGGAATACTGGCTCATAGACATGGGCTCGAAGCATATTGGAGGAGGCATGTACAAGAAGGAAGCAAACAGCATGCCTATCAATTACGTCGATGTGAAATCGATTGATGCTGCTATAGTTGCATTCAAGAAGGCTGGGGGCAAAATTGTCGTTGGAAAGCAGGAGGTCCCGGGGCAAGGCTGGACTGCTATCGGTATTGATCCAGAAGGTAATGGTGTAGGTATCTGGCAGTCGATGCAAAGACAGCAGAGAGCAAAGCCAAAAGCAAAGAAAAAGTAATCTGTCGATACGCACTTTAAGACATTCGCCATTGCAGTTAGTCAATGAGTGGTAGAGAAGAGGAGAAAGTCAAAGCGGTAATACATGCAGCCTTTGAAGCAGGTAGAAACAGAAACTTTGGAATATTATCAAGAATACATGACGAAAGTTTAAGCAAGTTTGGAGATGCTCCTCCATTCGAAATTCAGAGCATGCGGGATGCCTTGATGCTGGAAGAAATAGGATTTGCAAGCCTCTCTGATTATAACTACGAAATTCAAAATCTCAATATCAAAATAATCGATAGAGTTGCAGTTGCAACCTTTATGTTGGGTTATAGCGGCGTCTTGGTTGACAATACCACTTTTGGAGGCCAGGTAATAAAGGCCAAATCAAGGGCGACGTTCGTGCTTGCAAAAAGAGATACCGAATGGCTGATAGTTCACGAGCATCTTTCAAGAGTTCCTGAACAATATACCGCAAAAAAGGATCAAGCTTAGAAACATTGCTATATGCAAGAAAGTGTTTGGCTTTGGCGTTGGCGACCGAGCAGGCAAAAGAGCTGGTAATTGCCAAATGGGAAGACAGGTTTGTAGCATGGCTAATTGATTTTATCGTCGTCGGCGCGATTGCAGAAGTAATATTCACGATTCTTGCACTGCCTTTTGCCTTCCGTCTTCCAAGAGAATTCGATTTTGCTGGCTTTATTTTTTATATTTTT
>JACPBJ010000078.1 GCA_016180375.1 Nitrososphaerota archaeon
GTTACCAGAAACCTACTACAATCTCTTTATATATTCTCCCCATTCTGACAATTTCACACAGGAGAGCGTGCGTCTATGCGTGCCGAAGACGCACAAGAAGTGGAGCTAGGAACAAATTTATCCTCCAGCTGAATTGCTCGTGTCATAATGCCGAAGAGGTTCAAGATAACTGCGAAATTCAACAACCTTTGGGCCGTTGAGCAACTTGCTTCAAAAGTGAACACAGACAAGAGATTGAGCTTGGAAGTCAAGGACAACTGGACGGTATACGTCTATGGCGATCAGAATGTAAAGGGACTTCTTGATGAGGCGAAGGAGATGGTTTCGAGTTCCTATGGGTATGTGGATATGGTCGAAACTCTGGGTAATTAGGGATACGTTTAATCTGCAGAATCTCTTCTTAACACATATCCATGCAAAACGAATGCCCAAAGTGTGGCTCTCCGATGGAGGTTTCCGAGAAAAAGGAATACACTCAGTACACTTGCAATAACTGCGGTTACAGGATCATGGATTTGGAAATGGCCTACGACTGACCATCCCTAAATACAAGCTCTTTGAGCAGCGAGCTGGTTGCCTGTGTCTGCAAAAGATCCCGTTGCAGCTCTTAAAGACGCTTTCAAACTTAGCTTGTATGAAGCGAAGGCGTACTTAGCCCTTCTTCAAGGCGCATCTGACCCAAAGAGTGTAGCTCGCTTGGGAAGAGTGCCTCTGCCTAGAGTTTATGACACGCTAAGGAGCCTTGAGGCCAAGGGATTTGTAGTTCGAAGTGGTGAGGCACACGTACCAGTAAAACCTGAGATAGCACTAGAGGGAAGGATTCAGCAATTCGAATCAGAACACCAGACTGGTAAAGCGTTAAGAATCAAGGCTAAGGATCAACTTCTGCAAAGCCTTAGAATGCAGCCCAGAGAGAATCATGAAAGAGAGATTGCGATGCTTGGAGGAATCAACAATATCGCAAACAAATTTTCCGAGGTACTTGCAAGATCAAAAACTGTTATTCTTACTGTGAAAAAGGCATTTGAAGCAAGAAACCTTTTCCTGCGTTACCTAGCATCCGAATCAAGCAAAGAGAAAAGGCGTATCAGAATTCTCATGCCCACGAACCTGAAGATTTCAAAAGAGGAGGCTACCCTACTTGCAAACCTAGGAGTTGAGATAAGAATCAGAGACGATATACTTCTGGACCTGATGGTTTCCGACACCGATGATGTAATGGTAGGAGTGCCAGATCCCCTTTCTGAGGAGCCGTATCACGCTATAGCCATATGGACAAAGAATTCCTCTTTTGCCAAGTCTTTGAGGGGTTCGCTCGATGATCTGTGGGAGAAGAGCAAGAATGCTTAACCTTATGGGGTAATTGGAGAAATGGAGAAGGAGCTAAAGTCACCTGAACCCCTTGTCAAGCTCAGAAATAGTTTCAAGACTCCAACAAGGGATGCCGTAGCGGCTGCAAAGACATGCTACTCTCCGAGAATAATTTCACCTGAAAATCTTACCGATGACGACATCGCGGAAGTTGGGAAGACCACATATGAAGGAGGCCATCACACAGTCTACCAGCACGAGATGTTTGAGTTCGAGATAAGCAATATTTCGAGAGCATTCACTCACGATTTTCTACACACTCACCCTTTCTACAATTCTTCTCAGAGTAGCCAGAGATATGTACAGTTGAAAGAGCCAAAGGCAACTATCCCTCCAATTGGCAACGGTGCTGCTCAGTCTGCTTTCACAAAAGCTGTAATCCGCTCCTATGGGATTTACGAGGAAATCACAAACATGCTTACAGATTTCATAACAAGCCAGTACAGATCAAAGGTTGTAGCAGAGAGGGTAGGCAAGAAAGCAGAGCGCGAGATACGCGAGAAGGCCATGGAAGCAGCGAGGTACGCCTTGAGCATAGCCGCTCACACTCACCTAATTCATACAATAGATGGCGTTACTCTGTGGCGCTACTTCAAGATGAAGAACCTCACATGGGAAGCAGAAAGAGTAGTTTCAAAGATGATCGAGGAAGTTAATGCCATAGATCCCCAATTCGTCGCATTTGCAAAAAAGGAGGGAGCCTACGAAGCGAAACAGATACCGGAAGTTTCGTTCAATAAGGTTGCTAAAGATGGAGACAGATTTGCTGAAGAATTCGACAGATCGCTTGAGGGCGGAAGATCGAAACTCATGGGATGGTCAGCAAATGCAGAAGAGATAATCGCAGAGGGAGTTAGGCAAGTTCTAGGGCTTCACGAATCTCAGCTTCCCGATGCTGAGGCTATTGATACGGTACTCAACCCGGCAAAGAATCCTTACCTCATAGATACTGTAAACCTTTCCATAGTTTCACCTCTGACAAGAGTGCTGAACCACGCTCAGTACACTTTCAAAAAGAGAATCTCTCATACGGCCGATTCGCAGGATCAAAGGCATAGGACGATACCTGGCTCGAGACCTCTGACTCCTGCGGTTAATACTCGCAAGCCCGATTATTTGACACCTGAAATCGTGAGGAGATGCAGCGAAGCACATGCAAAGTACGTAGAATGGATGAAAGAGCTCTGGGAAGAGAAGAATAGATTGCTGGATGAATGTGTCCCGTTCGAGTTTGCCTCTTATGTTTTGCCAAATGGGCTAGCAGTAAGGTTTGAAGAGACAGGCTCTATGCTGCATTTGTGGTACAAGTTCACCAATAGATCATGCCTGAGAGCTGAGGAGGAGATATGGCAGGTTACCATGGAGGAAATCAATCAAATCAATAACATTCATCCAAACTTGGGCAAGTATCT
>JACPBJ010000079.1 GCA_016180375.1 Nitrososphaerota archaeon
GCCTTCAGTATCTCTTGAGTGCGCTGCCTGGCCCTTCCACTACCATCCCATATTGGACCACCATCAGTCGGAAGAATTCTACCTCCTACCCATCCTTTGTCAGCTACTTTGATGAACCAGTCTTTGTCGCCTTCAAGTGGGGTTCTCGTGAAGAAGACCCATTTCCTTTGATAGGTATCTAGATCATATGCTGCAAAGAAAGCCCGACATCCCGCATTGCTCTCATCAACAGCTCCCGCTTTTACAACCATGATTCTGAGCTTTGTCGATATCTCAGGGCCATATGACTGGACCTTGTAACCTCTGCATGCATGTAATCCGGGAAGCTTGCTAATATCGCACATGTCTGCTACCCTTGCCACCAATCTGCCTGTGAACGCATCCACCACCATAACATCGCATGGGGGAGATGGGATGAAGATCTTGCCCTCAGCGTAGCTGAATCCGTGCACATGGAACACAATTGAGTCCCCGACATCAATTGCGCCTCTGAGCCGTATTCTGTCTTGAGTCTTGTTGAGAAGAGGTCCTTGGTCAAACGTCCATAGCGTCTTCCCAGTGGCCATTATAAGGGCGTAGTACTTGCCGGTACTGTCTGTCGTGTATGCAATACCATCAACAATGAGAGGTGTGTTAGCCGCTGATGGACCTCTAGCATTATACCCGCCTACAACTCCCCCCCTGAATGGACCATCCAACGCCTGCACGGGGATGGGAAAGAGCCACTTCAGCTCTACAAGGTGCGCGTTATTATTGTTAATTTGAGTCTGGGGGTTTGAGTTCGTGGCCAATATGTTGTGGTTCACAGCCTCCCAGTTTCTCTGTTCCCTAGGAAGTTGGGCCTGAGCCTGTGCTGATGCCCGAGGAGTGATTGGAATAGCTGCGAACAGTGTGCTCGAAACTAGTATTGCTATTACAGAAACCGATAACAACAACCATCTGCTGTTTATCATCGATCAAGTCAGCCGATTCCTATTATATAAATCCCTAACATGTTCGGGTATTTTCTTCGTCAATTGTCGAATATCAAGGATTCCACATACTTCCCATTCTCATAACCGGTTTGGGTAGCTTAGAATTTCAGTGATTGCACTCCTGACAACACTAGCGCTCTTACACAAAGAAGAGCCCTCGAAATGGATCCAAGAATACATCGAAGGAGCCATTAAGTCAACGATAGAAACCGACGTAAATGACATCGGAGTCAACCACAGCCAATTATTGGACCTAGATCGAATAAAGCAAGTTCACGGGTTAGGAGACTAACCCCCGCTTTTTTATTTTAGTGTTGAAATATTGAAAGTTACGATGTCCTCTTTTCATGGCTATCCATTCGGCGACAATGGAATGATTTTCGAGTCGGTAGGGTTCGGCTAGACAAGATTACTCGCTTACATTGGAGCTATTTGTCCGGTGGCGTTAGAGCTAGATCACCTCATCCATTCGTGTCCGGTTATGTCTTTTGTAATGATGTGGATGGTGAAATAGGCCATTCTTGTACTCATGGCAAAGCACCACATGAAATTAAGATTTGTATAATAAAGAAAGATAATACCTCAGAATTGAAGTCCCTTGTTAGAATCGCTGGACCTAAACCAAAATAATATCGATAACTTAAAACCCGTTTGACAGGCCGATGGGCCAGAGGACCTCTATCGACTAGAGGATATTCTAGTCCATGGTTCACAACAGAACCCTTTATTCGTAGCTAAGCGCGCTGTCCATAGCCAGCATACCCATAGTTAGAAGCTAAAGGTCGTCAAGGAAGTATTTGCTTGACCTTACCCGATTGATCTTTCTCGACGGCATCAATTGATATAACACCTTCTATTCTTGCCCCTCCTCTAAATTTCTGCCACTCCCTGAAAGGCAAGAGGAACACCTTAAGGGTTGACACAACATGACCCACGATAATAGCCTACCATGGTCCAATCTTTCCATACCTCGATTTCCTATAGTTTAACCAATCTTTCAGGAACATTATTAAATCATGATCGAGGAAGGTATAGTAGAAATAATCAGACTTTGGTCTTATGAGATTCATTTGGACAGGCATCTTGAATTGTCATCCCACCTTGGGTCTGGATCATGATTACGGTTTTCCATAGCAGGCTTATCTTGGAACTTAGAGCTTTTGAAATCATCAGGAGGAAGGCAGTTGCAGCCACGGTCGGCGGTATTTCGTTCTCCTTTTTCCCTCTAGTATTCAGTTTGGATTGTGGTAGTGTGATGAGATTGAATGCGTAGAAACTTCGAGCGTTGTGATAATACTTCAACCTTGTAACGTCTTTGCAACCGGCAATGTCTTCGCTCTCCACCCATTCCTTGAGAATTCTAAGATGTTTGACCAAGGTCATGTTGTTCCCACTTGAGCATTCTTGAATCCAATCTTCTGGATTTGTGGAATAGCCCATTTTCCCTCTCCATCGAACGAATGTTGCAAACCGATAGAGAGCGTTCTTTCTAGCACTCTCCTTATGGTCCATTATCCAAGACTTTACGCTCGAGTAATTCATCAGAGGCTGGACATCCTGCAACCTTCTTTTCTCAATTACCCAAGAGGAGCGGGAGTTCAACCGGCCTTCGGAGATTTGAACTGTGGGCAAATTAAACAATATGATTAATGGGCCGGGAGGGATTTGAACTCTCGACCTTTCGATTTCTGAGACTCCATATCAGTCGAACGCTCTAAGTGCCCCCTGCTGGAGGTCCAAGCTGAGCTACCGGCCCGAGCGTCAACGTTTCGTGGTTTTATTTAACTATGATCAGAATTTAACTATGATCAGATGCTTGAATCACCTTAAAGCTTTAAGAATTGAGCGCATCGCGACAAATTTGAGGGCCGGTAGTTCAGCGGTAGAATACCCGACTTGCACTCGGGTGGTCGAGGGTTCAAGTCCCTCCCGGTCCACTAATCTGGGACAGACTTGGGAACATGCTTATTAGAGGCAAGCCTAACTCTAACAATGATCTCTGTTGAACCGAACACGCGGCAAAAAAGGTGTTCGGATTGTTGCCCTACTCACGGCTGGGCTATTGCTAATTATTGTGGCATCATCAAGAGTTTCACAAGCTCAGCAACAGGTGAACATAGAAATAATTACCAATCCAACTCCTCTCTTGGCAGACAAGGAGATATCTCTTACCTTTAATGCAAAGGATGCTGCTGGTTACCTGGTAATGAATATCGATTATGTAATTAGACTCATAGAAAACAGCGATCCAGATTATCCCTCCGGATACCTAGACAAAAAGGTGCACTCTGATACAGGAAGTCATGTCGAGAAGCTGACTCTTCCTCCTGGGAGGTATGAGGCCGATGTACAAATAGTCGGCATAAACTTCTACCCCGTGACGCCCATTTCAAGATTGTACAAATTTGAAATTGCTAAGCCTACAGTAGTCCAGCCGCCACCGGCGGCCGTTCCGCAACCCGCACCTCCTCCGCCCCCTCAACAAGTTCAGCAACCAGCTCCTGCACTTTCAATTAGCGTAGCAGCAGCACCTACGTCTGCTACTCCCGGGGAGAAGATGACATTCACTTGGGAGGTTAAGGGCTTAGGAAAGATCGTACATACTGCCGTGCATTGGGATACAAAACCAGGAAACCCAGCAGACTTCAAGAGCTATGCAAAGGCAACACCCGATTTCGCCTCATTAAACCCAGCTCAAGACGCGCCAAAGAAATTCACTGTAACTGTGGATGCCCCAACTTCAGGAGTAATATACTATGTTGTACATGCAATAGTTGATGGGAAGAATGTCTACAATCCTGACGGAGAGAAAAAGATAACCATCAGTGCACCTCCAGCTCCTCAGGCCCAAGCACCACAACAACAAGCCCCCGCACCTGCACCAGCTCAGCAACCTGCCCCTAGACCTGAGCCGCAAGTGGTAAGCAAGCCCGAATCATCACCTATGGATTTCACGCTCGTAGCAGGGGGAATTGCTGTTGTTGTTGTCGTCGCCATCGGTTTCGCCATCTTCAGAACTCGAAAGCATTAGGACCATCCAGCATCAATAGCAAGATACTTGCTTCACAACAGGTATCCTAAGAATTTGACCTATTCAGAATCTTGTACCGCAAAGGGTTCTGCATGCGTTACATGCCTATCTTTTAGATGCTGTTCATAATGACACTCATAACAGAGAGGACTATTGCAGAACTTGCAACCGGCAACTGCCTCCCTGTTCGAATGATTTCTGCAGTTCATGGCAATTCGTAGACACTTTCCGAATATTTATGGACTACCTGGTTTAGTTCTTGTAACTCTTCGGGAGATACAGGCTAAAACACGGGCAGTGGTAAATTACTACTGCAAAAAGACTATAACATCAATCCAATCACGGTCGATCGTTGCCAGCCGGTGCAAAGCGGTTTAACCTAATTCATCTTCTGCTTGTATTCGCGCCGATAGCCATTGCGCTTGAACTGCTCCATGCAGACCACATTATTGTATTCACCACATCAGCCATAGCGATACTCCCGCTTGCCAAATTCATAGGGGATTCGACAGAACATCTGGCAGTCCATTACGGAGCAGTCACTGGTTCTCTCATGAACGTCACTTTTGGTAACGCAGCTGAAGTGATAATTGCACTTACAGCGCTTAATGCAGGGCTATTCGACCTGATAAAAGCGTCTATAACTGGTTCGATAATAGGCAATGTACTGCTGATATTTGGATTGAGCATGATTGCTGGAGGTATCAGGAAGAAGGAGCAGGTCTTCAACAGCGCCAACACAAACATTCAAACCTCAATGCTCTTCCTAGCAGTAATAGGCCTCGCAGTGCCTACTATCCTTGCTGAAACTGAGCTAAAGCCAAACAGTCCTGCCAATGTGGACAGCATACAGATAATGAGCGATACTCTGGCGTTCACTCTGCTTGCCGTGTACATCGCTGCGCTGATCTTTACCTTTGTGACGCATAAGCATCTATTCGTGTCTGCCCATGCTGAAGAGGAACATAACAATCATGCAGTATGGAGTAAGAAGAAAGCCTTTGGAGTTTTGGGCATTGCGATGGTTTTCGTTGCTGTGGTGAGCGAGATCCTCGTTGGCTCGGTTGAAGCGACATCGAAGGAATTTGGGTTCGGCGAGCTCTTTGTCGGTGCAGTTATAGTTGGCTTGGTGGGAAATGCCGCAGAGCATAGCAGCGCCATAATACTTGCAAGGAAGGACAAGATGGATACCGCAATAGGGATTGCTGCCGGCTCTGGTACTCAGATAGCGCTTTTTGTAGTTCCTCTTCTGGTAATAGCGGGAATCCTGCTGGGAAAGCCTCTGACACTTGTTTTTACGGCATACGAACTGGCAGCTGTATTCCTGGCAGCTATTATAATGAACCTGATCTCGCATGATGGAAGGACCAACTGGTTTGAAGGTGCCATGATGACCGCAGTCTATGTGATAATTGGAATTGGTTTCTTCTTCATCAAATAGGCACAGCATAACAGCCTTCAAAGC
>JACPBJ010000080.1 GCA_016180375.1 Nitrososphaerota archaeon
GGATTCACATACTAAACCGTGCTAATTCTACGGCCCCATTGTTGTGTGATTCTCCAAATCCGTGCGAGTAAGAAGAAGGAAGGCCAACGGTTTATGAGGGCTCTATGCCTTCTTCCTTGGGAAAAGTACTTCCGCAATCGCTACCAGTACGACCCACACGCCTACGACTGTACAAGCCCACTCCAAACTCTAGCTTTAAATGACCGCTTTATCGTTTCTCTAAAATGCTTAAACTACCATGATGAAATATCGTGGGCCTAAAGACCAGCACACGATTATCGAAAGGAAGTATATCTTCCGCCTTGTTGTAGGGTTGGCCATAATCATTGCTGGCGTTGCCATTGCTGCCTACACGGCGGCTGCGAGTCAGTCCACCGTATTGGCGCCTAACCCTGACGATCCAGGCGTTGGACTAATAGAGGTAAAAGGCCCTGTCAGTCGCAATCCAACAATAGGAATTGTAATCCTAGTCGTAGGAACCATCGCGAATTTCTATGCTATTTCCAAATACAGGAGCGAATATAGCGAGATCAGGGATAAGGAGCCCAGGCCAGTGGGAATGTTTTCGGGATTTGGAGTGTTGATTACTCTACTGGCTCTCGCCCTAGGTGTATATGCCATCCTTGTTCTTACTACATAATCCAGAAAGCATTTCAAAAGATTTGAGGGGGCATGTATAGGGTAACCCTGATAATTGGTTCGTAGTACTATCAGCCCTACTGAATGCTGAAAATCGTAATATGCTATAAGGGGAGGTTAGGGGTGTTTCATGATAGTAAGCAAACTGCTTTGCGTGACAGGATCTCCCTGCCCACCATCCCCTATCCTCCGCCATTTCTTGCCATAGCCCTCTATAAATCGTTAGGTATTTACCTATCCATATTTCGACAATTGACGAACACTTGCATAATGTAGGAGGAGGAAATCTGGGGTGTAGATGGTCTTGCCGTTGTATGCGATGTCTGCTGAACCAACTGTCCCGGACCCACAATATGGCTGTGTTGATGGCTAGTTCCTCCATGGTAACGTTACGGTGCCTCGGGTTCTTGGATCCCAGCAGCCATAATGCTCCGTTCCTTGGGACCTAGATTTCCTCCTCCTAACTTGCTGTTCTCGTGCATCGGATTGGATTCACCAAATGGGCTATCCTAAATTAGCTAACAGCCTTATGCTAACTTCAACACCGTCTTTAATGTGATCCATGAACTCTAGGGTAGATTCGTAATAGGTGCTTGAGTATCTTTCAGATTTCCTTACGTAGGAAAGATAGTCAGACATCTCCGTCGCAAATACACCTGCATTATCAGCCACAACGACACTTCCTTTATGCAACTTGTCCTCAGCTAGCCTTAGATATGTTAGGTACTCATGCTTTTCAGCATCCAGAAATAGTAGGTCGATTTTCCCTTTAACAGCCGGAAGAACCTTCTTTGCATCTCCAAGGATTACCTGAATCTTGTCTTGAAGACCAGCCCTAGCTATGTTTTTCCTAGCGGAATGAGCATATTTCTTATCTATTTCAATCGAGAATATCTTCCCGTCATTTGGCAACAATCTTGCCATTCTAATCGCAGAATAGCCTATGAAGGTTCCAACTTCAACCACTAACTTTGGCTTTATGCCCTTGACAATGTCATCCAGAATCTTGCCCTTTTTAGGCCCGATAACTGGTAAGAAGCTCGTCTGTCCTTGCTTTTCTATTTCGCTAATCACCTCTTCTGCCTTATCCATTCAGGCAATCACATCGGTAACAAACCTTACATAAATCTAATGTTCAGTACCGCGTCAGTATCTCTAGAATATACAAAAACCATCGAAGAGCCGCAGCATATAAGGAATTCATTTATGGGTTCCGGTGACTCTTCAGGTTATGATTATGCTTTCCTGACAAGGGGTAGATGATGCTAATATGGGCCCTAGCTGTCCCCCCCCATCGTTTTAGCTAGGCCCTAGGGAGAGTATGAATAGTAAGAAAGGCACAGTTACTCCCATTGCTACTATGGCGGCGACGAAGGTCAGCAACGCTCCCAATGATATTGCGAGCCCCCAGAAGTTGTCGGGCGAAAATACCGATAGATTGCTTCCTGCATGACCAAAAGCAAGAGCAATCCCAAATAGTGCCGTCAGCGCAGCGAAGATACTAACAGTTCGGGAAAATCTTGGGATTAGTTTTATGGCAACCTCCGTCCTTGCTGGAGTCGAGAGTTTGGGGAGCAGAGGCCCGACAACAATTGTAAAGAAAAGCGCTGAACCCATCCAGCCAATGGCGAAGAGTATGTGCAGCCATGCCAAGACTAGTTAATTTCGCTAGTATGCATAGTTTCTGCACCTTCAAATTTTGTATTTAAAAAGAGCTGTTGATGGTAAACTAAGATCAAGCAATAACCCAAAACTCAATGACACGCACAGTATTTTCTGCTTTGGAACAATGACGGTAACGATAGTATATGGCAACCGTAATGGTGGTTGCAAATCAGAAGGGAGGAGTAGGAAAGACAGACCTGACTGTGAACCTAGCATGCTACCTTGCTACGATGGGCAATAGAGTTCTCCTTGTCGACTTGGATCCTCAAGCAAATGCAACCGATTATCTCTTGGAAGGTTCTCCGAAACTGACATCTGCCGATCTACTGCTTGACCAGAAAGTCGCTTTGAAAGACGTTCTAATCAAGACAAGGTTCCATGAAAATCTGGACATTGTTCCCTCGAGTTCGGGGCTGAGCGCTGCACAGGTTCAATTGGCAAACGATGTCGACATGCAGTTCAAACTGAA